>DATETD010000129.1:0-7218 GCA_035283885.1 Rhodocyclaceae bacterium | reverse complement strand
CAGGTCGAAGGCGCCGCCGGCATCCACTTGCCGCCAGAGTTGCCGCACGACGCTGGGGTCGCGATCCACGAGGTCGAAAATAAAGCGCTCGAAGTTCGAGGCTTTGGAGATATCCATCGACGGGCTGGAGGTGATATGCGTTTCGGCGGAGCTGCGCGGACGATAGACGCCGGTGCGGAAAAATTCGTCGAGCACGTCGTTTTCGTTGGTGGCGAGCACCAGCTTGGCGATCGGTAGGCCCATCATGCGCGCGATATGCCCGGCGCAGATGTTGCCGAAGTTGCCCGAGGGCACGCAGAAGACCACCTGTTCGTCGTTGCTGCGCGTCGCGGCGAAATAGCCTTTGAAGTAATACACGATCTGCGCGACGATGCGCGCCCAGTTGATCGAGTTGACTGCGCCGATGCGGTAGCGTTGCTTGAATTCGGCGTCGTTGGCCACGGCCTTGACGATGTCTTGCGCGTCGTCGAACAGGCCGCGCACGGCGATATTGAAGATATTGTCGTCTTGCAGCGAGTACATCTGCGCGCGCTGGAAGGCGCTCATTTTGCCTTCGGGCGAGAGCATGAAGACGCGCACGTTGTGTTTGCCGCGCATCGCGTATTCGGCGGCGGAACCCGTGTCGCCCGAGGTCGCGCCGAGAATGTTGATGGTCTCATGGCGCTTGTCGAGCGCGTACTCGAACAGATTGCCGAGCAGTTGCATCGCCATATCTTTGAAGGCCAGCGTCGGGCCGTTGGACAATTCGAGCAGGTGGAAATCGGGCGAGAGCGAGGTCAGCGGCGCGATGTCGGCGGGGTTGCGCCCGGCGCGATGCCAGCGATAGACGTCGGCGGTATACGTTTTTTTGCAAATATCGCGCAGATCGTGCGCGGGGATATCGGTGGCGAACGGGCGCAGGATGCGGAACGCCAGTTCGGCGTAGTCGAGGCGACGCCATTCGTCCAGATTGTCGGCGACTTGCGGATAAGTTTGCGGCAAATACAGCCCGCCATCGGGCGCTAGGCCGCCGAGCAGGATGTCGCAAAAGGATAGGGCCGGCGCATGACCGCGCGTGGAGATGTAGTTCATGTCGAGCTTGAGTCGGGTCGGGTTGAGTTGTGGCGAATTTTAGAGCCGTATCGTCCGGTCAAGCGGTTTTTTTCGGCGAATACATGCGCACGGGAGCGTTTTTGCGGATAGAGCCATGGAGTAGCGGAGATCGCTAGCCGAATGCCGACGGCGGCTGCTACGATGGGCGGCGGAGCGGAATTTTCGTCATATTTCGACTATTTTCCCGGTCTAAGGCGAAATATCTACGAAATGTGTTGACGTTTATTCGTAAAGTGCGTAGAAAGCAAGACGTGTTGTTTAAGTTTGTTTTATCGCAGTGACCTACGGTTGCACCTTAGCCTGTTGTACTTATCGTCCCGCAGTCCCTCGGAATTGCCGCTTGGCGCCCTCTGCCGTACCAAACTTGAATGTCAACATGCCTCCGTCGCGGAGCGGCACTTCGCTTTACGCACCCGCACCCGGCGATGGCCGTTTTAATTTGTTTTTGATTAAGGAAGAAGTAACATGGCAACTGGTACAGTAAAGTGGTTCAACGACGCTAAAGGTTTTGGTTTCATTACCCCCGACGACGGCAGCGAAGATCTTTTCGCGCATTTCTCCGCCATCAATATGTCGGGCTTCAAGTCTTTGAAAGAAGGCGAGAAGGTGACGTTTGACGTGGTTCAGGGTCCCAAGGGCAAACAGGCTTCGAATATTCAGAAGCCCTGATTGTTATCAGGCTGACGTCCGATTCGTCGGACTCTAAAAAAACCCGCCTCATGGCGGGTTTTTTTTATGACCGAACCCCGGAGATATTTACATGCGATCGATCATCGCCTGGCCGAAAGCCGAGCATTTGACTTCGGTTGCGCCTTCCATCAAGCGGGCGAAGTCGTAGGTCACGACTTTGTCGGAAATCGCCGCTTCGATCGAGTGGATGATCGAATCGGCGGCTTCCTTCCAGCCCATATGGCGCAACATCATTTCGGCGGACAGTATCAAGGAGCCGGGATTGACGTAGTCCTTGCCGGCGTATTTGGGCGCCGTGCCGTGCGTCGCTTCGAATACCGCATAGTCGTCGGAGATGTTCGCGCCGGGTGCGATGCCGATGCCGCCGACTTGCGCGGCCAGGGCGTCCGAGATGTAATCGCCGTTGAGATTGAGCGTTGCGATCACGTCGTATTCGGCCGGGCGCAGCAGGATCTGTTGCAGGAAGGCGTCGGCGATGGCGTCTTTGACGACGATGCCGTTAGGTAATTTCAGCCACGGGCCGCCGTCGATAGGCGCGCCGCCGAATTCGCGCACGGCCAGGGCGTAGCCCCAGTCGCGGAACGCGCCTTCGGTGTATTTCATGATATTGCCCTTATGCACCAAGGTCACCGATTTGCGGTTGTTGGCGATGGCGTAGCGGATTGCGGCGCGCACCAAACGCTCGGTGCCTTCGCGCGACACCGGCTTGATGCCGATGCCCGAAGTGTCGGGGAAGCGGATTTTCTTTACGCCCATTTCCTGCTGCATAAAGGCGATTATCTTTTTCGCTTGCGGCGACTCGGCCTGCCATTCGATGCCGCAGTAGATGTCTTCGGTGTTTTCGCGGAAGATCACCATATCGGTCTTGCTCGGGTCTTTCAACGGCGAGGGGATGCCTTTGAAGTGGCGCACGGGCCGCACGCACTGGTACAGATCCATTTCCTGACGCAACGCGACGTTCAGCGAGCGGATGCCGCCGCCGACGGGCGTGGTGAGCGGCCCCTTGATCGAGACGGAGTATTCCTTGCAAAGATCGATGGTTTCTTGCGGCAGCCAGACATCCGCACCGTACAGGCGGGTCGATTTTTCGCCGGCATAGACTTCCATCCACGAAATCTTGCGGCGGCCCGCATAGGCTTTCGCGACGGCGGCGTCGACGACCTTCTGCATCACGGGGGTAATATCGATGCCGATGCCGTCGCCTTCGATGAAGGGAATGATGGGGTTGTCGGGAATGTCTTGTCCAGGAACGATTTTTTGCCCTTGCGCGGGAATTTTGATCAGAGATGTGCTCATGCTGGCTCCATTTGAGGGTGGGGGAAGTCCTGCTAGGCTGCGATTATCCACTGAAATTCGGCAGGCGTTGACGGTTTACCTGCATCCTTGCGCCTCCAGAGGGCTGTTACAATCCGCCACTTCCGTTTTTGGGCTCGTTTAGCATGGTGTCGATATCTTCCGAAGATCGGTTGGCGGAGGGCGTGGCCAAGGCGCTGGTGGATGGTTTCGATCGTCATTATCAGCGGTTTCGCAACGCTTCCGCGCTCGCCAAGTTACGCTTCGAGCGCGCGCAATGGCATGAAGGGCAACAGGCGGTCAAAGAGCGTCTGCAATTTTACGACGAGCGCGTGCGTGAGACCGTGGCGCGTTTGCGCGGCGAGTGCAACGCCGATCACTTGGCGGATCGGGTGTGGCGCGACGCCAAGCTCTATTTCGTCGGTCTATTGATCAACCGCAAGCACAAGCAGCCGGAACTGGCGGAAACCTTTTTCAATTCCGTTTATTGTCGCATTCGGCATCGCACTTATTTTCATAACGATTTCATCTTCGTGCGTCCAGCGTTGTCGACGGAATATATCGAATCCGAGCCACCGACCTATCGGTGCTACTACCCGGATCAAAGCGGGTTGCGGGCGATACTGGCGCGCGTGTTCATCGATTTCGGCTGGACGTCGGAGTTCGAGGATCTGGAGCGCGACATCGGCTATGTCGCCAAGGCAATACGCGAGCATTTCAAGGACACGGGCCTGCCGCCGCGTGAAGCCAATTTGCAATTGCAGGTGCTATCCTCGCCGTTTTATCGCAATAAGGGCGCGTATATCATCGGTCGGGCGCTGAACGGCGGCAGCGAGCATCCTTTCACCGTGCCGGTGCTGCATTCGCCGAACGGCAAATTGTATCTGGACACCGTTATTCTGGATGGAGGCACCATCGCGACCCTGTTCTCTTTGTCGCGCGCCTATTTCATGGTGGATATGGAAGTGCCGTCGGGGTATGTGCAATTCCTGCGCAGCATTATGCCCAACAAACCACGCTCCGAGCTTTACACCATGCTGGGTCTGGCCAAGCAAGGCAAGACCATGTTCTTCCGCGACCTAATTTTTCATCTGCACAACTCCGCCGATCAATTCATCCTGGCGCCGGGGATACCGGGTCTGGTGATGCTGGTGTTCACCTTGCCGTCCTATCCGTATGTGTTCAAGGTCATCAAGGACGTGTTCGGCGCCTCGAAGGAGGTCGATCACGAAACGGTGCGCCGCAAATATCAGTTGGTCAAACAGGTGGATCGCGTCGGACGCATGGCCGATACCTGGGAGTTTTCCTATGTCGCCTTGCCGCGCCGTCGTTTCTCGCCGGAGTTGATCGACGCCTTGTACCAACTCGTGCCCTCGTTGATCGAGGAAGACGGCGACGAGATCATCATCAAGCACCTGTATATCGAACGTCGCATGGAGCCGTTGAATCTGTATCTCGACAAGCAGGAGCGCGCCGTCGACGACAAAGCCTTGGAGCAGGCGGTGATCGAATATGGCAATGCGATCCGCGAACTGGCGATCGCCAACATCTTTCCGGGCGATATGCTGTGGAAGAATTTCGGCATTACCCGTTATAAGCGCGTCGTGTTCTACGACTACGACGAAATCGAGTACATGACGGATTGTCATTTTCGCCGCATTCCGCCGGCGCCGGATTTCGAGACCGAAATGTCGGGCGAAGTCTGGTATCCGGTCGCCAAAGGAGACATCTTTCCCGAAGAATTCAGAACCTTTCTGCTGTCGTCGAGCAAGGTGCGCGCGTTTTTCTTATGCCATCATGCCGATTTGCTCGAGGTCGAGTTCTGGCAAAAGGCGCAGGACGAGATTCGCAAGGGCGTCGTGCGCGACTTTTTCCCGTACCCCGAAGAAATCCGCTTTTGCAACGCATTCCTTTCGTCTGCGGAGTCGGCTTCCGTTTGAGCGAGATACTGCTTTTCAACAAGCCATTCGGAGTGTTGACGCAGTTTACCGATGCTGCCGGGCGGCCCACGCTGGCCGACTATATCGACGCGCCGGGAGTCTATGCGGCAGGGCGGCTGGATGCGGATTCGGAAGGGCTGGTGGTGCTGACCGGCGATGGCCGATTGCAGGCGCGAATCGCCGATCCGCGTCACAAATTGCCCAAGGTGTATTGGGTGCAGGTCGAGGGCGCGCCGACGACAGCCGCGTTGCAGCAGTTGGCGTCCGGCGTGGAATTGCGCGAATTTCGTACCCAGCCGTGCCAAGTGCGCATGATGGAACCGCCCGAGGCTCTCTGGCCGCGAAATCCGCCGATACGCTATCGCGCATCGATTCCGACTTCCTGGTTGGAAATCGTGCTTAAAGAAGGGAAAAACCGGCAGGTGCGCCGCATGACGGCGAGTATAGGTTTTCCGACCTTGCGCTTGGTGCGCTGGGCGGTGGGCGACTGGACCTTGGCCGGATTGGCGCCGGGGCAGTGGAGAAAAATTAGCATCCAAGGTCAACTTTGCTCCCGACAGGGCGTTACTCGGCCCAGCATGCCCCGAAATCGGGGGTGCATTCGATAGCTGATTATTTAAACGACTTAAGGAAAATACATGAACAAGCTGCTCGCTACCCTGTTTGCCGGTCTGATCGCCACGTCCGCTTTCGCTGCCGACGAAGCCAAGGCTCCGGCTGCCGCTCCGGTCGCCGCCGCGCCTGCCGCCGACGCTGCCGCCAAGCCCATGAAGAAGAAAGTCAAAAAGACCAAGAAGGCTGCTGCTAAGCCCGCCGACGCTGCTGCTCCGGCTGCCGCTCCCGCTGCCGCTCCCGCAAAGTAATCGGGTAGATTCGAAAAAATGGCAGGGCGACCTGCCATTTTTTTTTGCCTGTCGATCCTACGATCGAACCGGTCGGCGGAATTGCCGAATGTTGCTTTGAATAGTGTCGAGTATGTTTGCAAACAAAATAGCTTTTGCGGTCTTGCTGTCGATCGGCGTATCGGTGCACGCCCAGCAGTCGTCCCAATTACCGGTCAAAGAACTGTTTGCCGGCATGCACCGCATCGAAGCGGAGGTTGCCGCAACGGCGCAGAGCCGTTCGTTCGGCCTGATGCAGCGCCGTTTTATGCCCCAGCAACGCGGCATGCTGTTCGTGTTCGACGAACAGGCCAGGCATTGCATGTGGATGAAGAATACCTTCCTGCCCTTATCGGTCGCCTTTCTCGACGAAAAGGGCCGGATCGTCAATGTCGAAGACATGCAACCGCACACCGAAGACAACCATTGCGCGGCCAAACCGGCGCGATATGCGTTGGAGATGAATCTCGGCTGGTTTCGCAGCCGAGGATTGAGCGCCGACTTTCAACTGACGGGTCTCGACAAAGACTGAGCGACCGCGCGTTGGCTGTGCCGACTTAGGCGCGGTCGCATGGCGTCGAGCGAAGACGCCGCACCGTGGCTATCCGTCCATTCGAAATCCGTGCGGATATACGGCGAACGCCGGTAGCTCATCCAGTGCATGCCGCAGACGGAGCATTCCTGGATACGTATTTGTGGGTCGGAGTACACCTCGACGATCCGGTGGCGCAGAATCGTCCGGCAAAGCAGTTTCTTCAGGCTCATTGAAAATCCTCCATCGGCCATATCGGTTTTATTCGGTTTTATTGGGTTTTATGCGTCGCGCCGCCCGACAAGGCGACTCGGCGATTCGAGTGCGCGGCAGCAGTGCGAACAGACTCTACGCAGTGCGCCGCACTCCGGTTGGGCGAACAGAAGCCGAAGAACGCCTTAATTCTTAGGGAATTTGCGCATGGGCTGGACGATGGATGCGAACTTGCATGGTCGGAATTATCCGACGCGCGTGCTGCGAAGTCGCCGTCTAGCGGCAGTCGGTGCAGAACTGGATTTCTATCGTCGAATGTACGATTTCGCCATGTCGTCCCAGATGTTCCTTAACATGCTTCGGCGTAAGCGTCATATCGTGGGTCAGTATGCTCAGGATACAAGCATGCGCGCCCTTGCCGACCCGCCAGACATGCAGGTCGGTAACTTCGCTAACGCCGGCAATCAGTTGCGTCGCTATCGTTTTACGAATTTCGTCGGCGAGGCGACCGTCGACCTCGCGGTCCGGCAAACCCCAGGCCGTCTGGATCAGCAGGTTCTTCGCCCAGATCGCGATC
>DATETD010000128.1:0-5928 GCA_035283885.1 Rhodocyclaceae bacterium | reverse complement strand
CCATGTCCGAGTATCCACGAGCGATGCTTTGCCGTCAATCACCCTGGGCTGCGATCTTGGGCTTCTTGCGTCGGCGCCAAGCTACCCCATCCGTCCCGCCAGAGCCGACTTTTATCGCTGCTGGCCAGCGGAGTCTGTCTGGGCTTGCGGCGATAGTTTTAGGAGGCCGGAGCTTGGCCGCCATAGCCCAGCGGAGCCTGCTTGGGCTTGCGGCGATGGTTTTAGGGGGCCGGATGGTGTCCGCCATAGCCCAGACCAAGCCGCTGCTACATCGAAGTTTGTCGTCAGGGTGTGCCGGAACGATTCCGGGGTGCGGTCGGACGATTTTCCGGTGTGGCGGAACGATTCTGCCGCAGTCGATTTTTCACATTAGATTCATCATGTTACGCTATGGTCTCGCGGTAGAGCGATTCTGCCGCACGGTAAAATCGTTCTGCCGCAAGGCAGAGCCGTTCTACCGCAAGGCAGAGCCGTTCTACCGCAAGGCTGAACGCTTCTGCCTCACCGGAAAATCGTCGGCTGGGGCCAGCGGAGTATCGCCGCATGCGGCAGAATCTCCGCCGGGGGCCAAGGACTGTTTGTTCGGGGCCGGACAAACCCCCGACGGCGAGGCAGCGGACTGCGCAGGCGTGGCAGCGGAGTTTTCCGGTAAGGCAGGAGAATCGATGCGGCCCAAAAGTCGGCGCCGGCGGGACGGACAGGCCTAGCGTTGCCGACGAATCCTAAAAGCCCATGCATCCGTGCGTCGCCATCGTCCGAGCATGGCGGACGATGCCGTATAATTCCCGCCTTTCCTATGCCTATGCGCGAATCGCCCCGATGTCACTGTTCGATTCTTTCCATCGTAGCGCCACGCGCGCCGAACTGCGGTAAATGTGTGGTCTATTGCTGACTGTCGGCGCGCATTGGCGCGAGCGTTTTCCCGCGGCGCTGGCGACTTTGAACGCGCGCGGCCCGGATGCTCACGCTATTTTGCAGCACGGCGAGGCGACTTTGGGTCATGCGCGGCTTGCGGTGATCGATATTCACGGCGGCCAGCAACCGATGACGGCGCATCATCGGCAAGTGGCGATGGCGTACAACGGCGAGATCTACAACTTCGCCGCCTTGAAGCGCGAACTCGGCGCGCTCGGGCAGAGCTTTTATACCCATTCCGATAGCGAGGTGCTGCTCGCCGCGTATCTGCACTGGGGCGAGGCGATGCTGCCGCGGCTCGACGGCATGTTCGCTTTCGCGATCAGCGATCTGCGCGACAATAGTATTTTCATCGCGCGCGACCGGCTCGGCGTCAAGCCTTTGTTCTGGGGCGAAACGCACGACGCCGCCGGGCATGGTCTGGTGGTCGCCTCGACCTTGGCGCCTTTTTTTGCGTGGCCGCAGTACCCTAAGCATCTCGATCCCGCAGGATTGCGCGACTACCTCGCCTTCCAAACTCCGCTCGCGCCGCATACCCTGGTCAAGGAAATCCATGCGCTGCCGCCCGCAACGGCCTTGCGTTGGCGGCGCGGCCAAGATTCGCAACCGCGGCTATGGTGGTCGATTCCGCCCGCAAGCCTCACAAGCCCTGCACCGAACGATGCACCCGATGCCGTACAACTCGCCAACGCCACGGATCGCTTGCTGGCCGCATCGGTCAAGCTGCAACTGGTCGCCGATGTGCCGCTGGGCGCGTTTCTTTCGGGCGGCGTCGATAGCAGCTTGTTGGTGCATTACATGGCCGAAGCCGGCGCGCGTCCGCTCAAGACCTTCAGCGTGCGCTTTCCGCAGGCCGGATTCGACGAAAGTCCGCAGGCGCAGGCGGTCGCCGCGCGTTACGCGACCGAACATCATGTGCTCGATGCGCCTGACTTGGATGGCGCTACCTTGGTCGCGGCGCTGGCCGATCTCGATCAGCCGCTCGCCGATCCGGCGTATATCCCGACCTGGGCCTTGTCGCAACTGACGCGCCGCCATGTCACCGTGGCGCTGTCGGGCGATGGCGGCGACGAATTGTTCGCGGGTTATCCGCGCTTTCTCGACACCGCCGACCGCTTTCCGGATCGCCCGAGCAAACGCTTGCTGCGCGGTCTGATCCAACGTGGCCTGGCCCCGGCGAGCCTGACGCGGCGCGCACTGGCGGGCGCGGAGTTGCTGCTGTATCGCCGCGTCGAACTCGGCGACTATCCCGGTAGCCGCAAGGGGCTGGAGCGTTATTTGAGTCCGCCATTGCTCGCGGCGGCGCAGCCGCAGCACACCTTGCAACGCTGGCGCGAACTGGTCGAAAGCTTCGGCCCCTACGACCGCGCCGCTTTGTTGCGCGCCGATTTATGGACCTATCTGTCGGAAAATTGCCTGACCAAGACCGATCGCGCCGGCATGGCGCATGGGCTGGAAGTGCGCGTGCCGCTGCTGTCCAACGCTTTGCTCGACCATGCATTGGCGCTACCCGCCGCGAGCCATTTCGACGCGCATGGCGGCAAGGCGATTTTGCGCGCGCTGGCGCGCCGTCATCTGCCGCAAAGCGTTTGGGATAGAAAGAAACATGGTTTCTCGGTGCCGCTGCGCGACAACTGCATCGGCCCGTGGCGCGATTGGTGCGAGCAGCAGATGGCCCACCCCGCCGCGCCGTGGCTAAACGCCAAAGCCTTGGCGCAACTATGGCGCGATATTCGTCATGGCCGCGGTTCTATCCGTTTGTTTTATACCTGGATGGTGTTGCTAAACTGGCTGCAAACCCATCCCTTGGATGTAGAGTAAAGCTAAAAACCTCCTTTATCCACGAAAAACACGAAAGACACGAATAAAAACAATAGCTTGCCCCAGAAACCCATTCACCCGTCGGATGAGCGCCAAAAGGCCGATAGGCATTCGATTCTTTTCGTGCTTTTCGTGTATTTCGTGGACAACTGCTTTTTCTAGATTAAATAGGCCGAGATGACCGAACGCAACGTTCTGCTGCTGCATCACGAGAATACCCATCCGGCCTTGCGTCGCGAGTTGCAAGCGCGCGGTCTGGAGTTGCGCCAGACGCAATGCTGGCAAGACGCCGACGAGCATACGCTGGGCGCGATGATCTGGTTTTACGAGGCGCTGCGCCATCCGGGGCAAATCTGGTATTACCGCCGCCAGATCGCCAAGCATGGCGTGCCGCTGCTCGCCTGGAATCAGGATGCGCCGCACTATCTGAACCGCGCCTCTTGGCGGCTCGACTGGCTGGATCGTGCGCGCTTGCTCGATCTCTACGCCACGCATACGCTGATCGATACGCAACGCCAATTCGCCGAGATGCAAATTTACTTGGCGAATGCGGCGGACAGCGCGAAATATCATGCGACCGACGATCCGGACGGCTTATTCGCCGCACTGCGCGACGCCGATGCTTACGACTACGACGTCTGCTTTCTCGGCGCGATGGACGGGAATCGCTATAAGGAAATGCGCGCGCGCCAGGAGTTCTTCGGCGCGCTCGGCGAACGGCTCAACGCCCGTGGCATCCGCTTTCTGTTTCGCGAAGCCAGCGGCTTGTCGGCGGCGCAGCAAATCGCGTTGTTTCGCCAAAGCCGCATCAATCTCAACTATGGCGCATCGTGCGAATACCAGGCCCCCGTCGCCTCCGGGCTGCCCGAGCGCTGCTACGGCCTGCCGGCCTGTGGTGCGTTTTTACTCTGCGACAAGCGCAGTCATGCGCAAGACGATTTCACGCCGGGGCTGAACTGGGCCGAATTCGATGGACTCGACGACTGCGTCGCCAAAATCGACTATTGGCTCGCCGATTTCGCCGCGGCGCGCGATCTGGCCGAACGCTGCCATCGGCATGTGATGAGCCATCACACCTATGCCAACCGCGCACAGACCTTGCATGAGGCGCTGCTGCGCTGGCATGAGGCTCATCGTCGATGAACCTGGGAAAAGCAGTTGTCCACGAAATACACGAAAAGAATCGAATGCCTTTAGGTGCTCACCCGACGGGTGAATGGGTTTCTTGGACACGCTATTGTTTTTGTTCGTGTCTTTCGTGCTTTTCGTGGATAGGGCTTTAGTATGAATTCCCCGACGCTATCTATCGTTATTCCCGTCTATAACGTTGCCGCCGTGTTGCCGGCCTGTCTCGACGCCTTGCAGGCGCAAAGCCGCGCACCCGACGAAATTATCGCCATCGACGACGGCGCAACCGACGATTCGCTTGCGGTGTTGCAGCACTACGCCCAGCGCATGAGCTGTCTCAAAATCGTCGCGCAAGCCAACCAAGGCCGTTCGAAAGCGCGCAACCTCGGCTTGAGTCTGGCGACGGGCGACTATCTCGCGTTTATCGATTCCGACGACATCCCGTCGCCCGACTATTGCCGCAAACTGATGGACATCGCCTGCGCCGACGATCTCGATATCGCAATCGCGAATGGCGACTACTATTACGAAGGCCGTCAGCCGGATCGACCGATCTTCCGCCAACCCTTCGATTCGGGCTTGATTAGCGGCGCGGAGTGGCTGAAGAACCGTCTCGCCCGCAACGATATGCTGCATGTGGTTTGGCTGCATCTGTATCGGCGCAGTTTTCTGCTGCAATACGGCTTCGCCTTTCCCGCCGACCGACTGTACGAAGATGTAAGTTGGACCACGCGCGCGATGCTGCTCGCTCAGCGCGTACGCAGCATTCCCGATTCGATCTACCGCTACCGCATCGCCGAACGCCGCTCCTCGGGCGCGGCCTGGCAAAAGCATCTGGAAATCGTCATTAGCAGCAGCGAAGCGAACGCCGCCGAACTCGAAGCGATGCTGCCGCTGACCGCGCACGATCCCGAATTGACGCGCCTAGTGCGCTGGCAAATCGTCGACGGCGCTTTAAGCGTATTTCATCGCATCGAACAACTGCCCGACAAGACGAGCCGCCGCCCGCATCTAGCGCGCCTGCGCGAAAACGGCTTTCTCGCGCGATTGTGGCGCAATGCGCAGGGATTTACGCAACATAAGCGGATTGCGCGCGGCTGGTTGAAGTCTTTTTTAGGGAACCGCCAAAAATGAATATACCGGTAGCTTGGGCTGACGAAGGAAGCCCAACACATTTAGCGAGCGCATCCATGTTGGGCTTTAACCAGCCCAACCTACATCGGATGCTGGTCTATCTATTTCTAGAAATCGCCTCGCCACAATGAACGACATGCTTCGCCGCCGTCCCGCCAGCGCCGACTTTTGCGACCGCACGCCGCACGCCCCTATCGAACCGATGCAAGCTGCTTTTCTGGCGCTATTCGCCGCCTATGTAAGCCTCTTGCCGATCGCCAACACCATCGCCTTGCGCTATATCGTTTTCATCGCCTTGCTCGGCCTCACCGCAGCGGCGTTATGGCGCGCTCGCCAATGGCCGGCCTGGCCGCTGGCGACGGCCTGGGGCGCGTATGCCGTCGTCGGCGCGCTGTCGCTGCTTGCCGCTATCGATCCCGCCGCGTCGCTCGGCGAATTCAAAACCGAAATTCTCTATTGTTTTGCGGTGTTTATCGTCGGCTCGGTCTGGGGCGAACGCTTCGGGCGGTTTATGCCGTTTCTGGCGGTGTTGGCGCTCGCGAATGCGCTGCTGTCGGTGACGGCCTGGTGCTTCGCCTCGTACTCGATGAGCACGCCCGAAGCGCAGCAAATCCCGCGCATCGCCTATGCCGGACTGAACTCGAACTGGATCTTGATCGCGATCTTTTTCTATGCGTTGGCGATTCCGCGTTTATGGCGTCGGCGGCAGCGGCTGGCGGCGCTGGCGCTGCTGCTATTGATCGGCCTCGATCTCTGGGCGATGACGGTCGGCGCGAATCGCCAAAACTGGGTGGCCTTGGCCGCGGGCATCTGCTGCGCCGGCCTCGTGCTGTTGTACTTTCGCTTTTCGTGGCGACGCTTGGGCGCATGGATCGCGTTGCTCGGCATCGTCATTGCGATCTTCGCATGGCAAACGCAGCGCCGTGCGCC
>DATETD010000127.1:0-2450 GCA_035283885.1 Rhodocyclaceae bacterium | reverse complement strand
CCGAAAAAAACGCCTGCCGCGAAAACCGCGAAAAAATAAACCGTCGTTGAAAAGTCGGCTCTGGCGAGACGGATAGCGGCGTCCGATTATTGCGGCAATTCGGCGAACTCCAGCGCGCAGCGGCCATAGACCGCCGATATATGCGCCAAGGTCTTGCCCTGCCACGGCTGCATCTGATCCCAGGTGAAGCGCCACGTCCAATTGCCGGTCGGGCGTCCGGGATAGTTCATGCGATGCTCGCCGCCCAATCCCAAAACATCCTGCAACGGGAAAATAACGCGCTGCGCCACGGAGGCCGACAACGCCCGCATCATGCTCCATTGGATGTCGTGACCGTCGCTGCCGAGAAAATGCTGAATAAACGCTCTATCGCGCGGCAGCATATTTTCCCACCAGCCGATCGCCGTATCGTTATCGTGCGTGCCCGTATAGGCGACGGTATTCGCCTCGTAGTTGTGCGGCAAAAACGGGTTGTCGGTTTCGTTCGAGAACGCAAATTGCAGCACGCGCATTCCGGGGAAATGAAACTGCTTCAATAAGGCCACCACGTCGGGCGTCACGACGCCCAGATCTTCGGCGACGATAGGCAACTTGCCGACGGCTTGACGCATCGCTTCGAACAATTTACTGCCCGGCCCGTCGACCCAGCGTCCGTTGATCGCCGTCAGTTCGCTGCTCGGAATCTCCCAATACGCCGCGAAACCGCGAAAATGATCGATGCGCACCAGATCGGACTGCTTCATGATCTGCCGCAAACGCGCAATCCACCAGCGGTAGCCGGTCTGCTCATGCGCCGTCCAGCGATACACCGGATTGCCCCACAATTGACCCGTCTCGCTGAAATAATCCGGCGGCACCCCGGCGACGACGCTGGGACGCCCCTGTGCATCCAACTCGAACAAGTCCGGATTGGCCCATACGTCGGCACTGTTATAGGCGACGAATATCGGCATGTCGCCGACGATTTGAATGCCATGTTGATTGGCGTAATGCTTCAGCCGTCCCCACTGCCGGTAAAAACGCCACTGGCAGAACTTCCAGAAACCGATCTCGTCCGCCAGCACAGCGGCGGTTTCGCGCAGCGCGCCGGCGTCCCGTTGCGCTAAGGGCGCAGGCCAGTCGGACCAATCGCGCCCGCCTTCGCGTTGCGAGATCGCCATAAATAGCGCATAGCCCTCTAGCCAGGAGGCTTCCTCGGCGCAAAACGCCGCGAAATCGGCCTTCTGTTTCGCATCGTTGGTCGCAAAAAACCGGCTCGCGGCGCGGCGCAACCTTTCGATGCGAAACGGATGCAGCAGGCTGAAATCGCAGCGATGGGCGTCGAAGCGCGAGTCCGGCGTCAGATCGTCGGCATGGAGCCAACCATGGCTCGCGAGATCGCTTAAATCGATCAACAACACATTGCCGGCAAATGCCGAGCAGCTCATATAAGGCGAATTGCCGGGGCCGATTTCCGCCAAGGGCAGAATCTGCCAGAGCGTTTGACCGGAATTGGCCAGCCAGTCGACGAAACGATAGGCGTCAGGACCGAAGTCGCCGCTGCCGAACGGGCCGGGCAACGACGAAGGATGTAAAAGGATTCCGCTGGCGCGCGGGGTCTTCGTGGCGGGTGTCTTCATGACGCGATGGAGGGTCGTTAGGATGGGGTCAAATGATATTACTCTAAGAGGCCGAGCGTAGCCTGGCTCGATCCGCTAGCGGTCGGTCGTCATTCTCTGTGTTGAATGCGGAGATGTCAATCTCCATGATTGCCGATACAGCTTTACTGCAAGGTCTCGCATACCGCGCCGCCGGTGCCGCGCACCTGAATTTTCAGCCACTGCTCCAATTCCAGCGTCTGCCATTTGGCGTAATCGAGTTCGCACGACCACGACCTCCCCTGCTCCGTCTTCAATTGAACGGTATAAACCTCGCGCCGCGAAGCTTCACGCTCGTCGCCGAGTTGCGGCGCGCCGAAGCCATTCGATCCCTTATTGGCGCCCTTTAGTGCACCGACGACCGGCCACACCGGCGCCGTCTGCCGCTCGCCTTGCGCGTTAAGACTGCGCTCGCGCAACCAACGGTCGATGCGGAAATGGCATTTATCCGCCATGACCGGCTCTTCGCGGTAACGCGGCGTGCATTCCTGCTTTTTGGCGAAAGTGCCGTCGCCCATATCCACGCGCTTGTCTTTGCATTCCTCACCGTCTTCGACCTGGCGCTTTTCCTTGAGCTCGACGCTGCGCCGCACTGCGTAAGCGCCTGCCGGCAATTCGCTACACCACGCCGACGCCTCTTGCGTGCGATAGCGTTCGACCTCTATCGTGCGCTGCCACGTCAGCGCCGTCGTCATTACCGATTCTTCATGTTTGCTGAGAAATGCGAACATCAGCGCCGCCACGATTATCGACAGCAAACCACCTAGAATCTTCAGCCAAGGTCGGCGCGAAACGCCGGCGGCGGGCGCAGGC
>DATETD010000126.1:0-10540 GCA_035283885.1 Rhodocyclaceae bacterium | reverse complement strand
GACCGTCCGGCCTTGCATGACGATAGCCAACTCGAATCCGCGCCCGAGCATGAACTCAAGCCGTATTTCGAAGTGCTGATCGTGCATCCGTTTCCCGACGAGTACGAAATGCTCTACCGCCAACAGCTCGCCGCCTTCAAGTCGCCGCACGACGAATTCATTTACGACATCGTCTTCGTCGATTCGGCGGAAGACGCCTTGACCGCCGTGCTCGCGAATCCGGATATCCAAGCCTGCGTGTATTTGAGCCGCGTGCTGCCCGCGACGATAACATCGTTCCCGCTGTACTCCGGCTATAGCCAGCCGCTCTTGGCGCAAACGCCGCCGGTCGATGCGGCGGAAAGCGTGGAGCTTAATCTCTGCCGCAGCATTCGCTGTCTGCGTCCCGAACTCGATCATTATCTGATCGCCGAACAGTCCTCGACCGAACTGCCGTTCGAAATCCGCCGCCGCTTCGACCGCGTCTTGTTTCATCTCGATCCGTTTCGCGATCTGCATGCGGCGATCTTGAACGGCGTGCGCAATCGCTACTCGACGCCGTTTTTCGACGCCTTGCAGGCCTACAGCCGCCAACCCAAAAGCGTATTCCATGCGCTCCCCTTATCGCGCGGCGCATCGGTCAAAACCTCGCCGTGGATACACGACATGCTGGATTTTTACGGCGACAACATTTTTCTCGCGGAAACCTCCTCGACCCAGGGCGGCCTCGATTCGCTGCTCGACCCGACCGGCGCGATCAAGCAGGCGCAGAACAAAGCCGCCGAAACCTTCGGCGCGGATTACAGCTATTTCGTCACCAACGGCACTTCGACCTCGAACAAGATCGTGATGCAGGCGACGCTGCAACCGGGCGACATCGTCATGATCGGCGCCGATTGCCATAAATCGGTGCCGTATTCGGCGATGCTGACCGGCGCCTACGCCATTTTTCTCGAAACCTATGCGCTGCCCGACTACGATCTATACGGCGGCGTCGATCTGGCGCAGATCAAGGCCGCGATGCTGGAACTGAAACGACAGGGGCGGCTCGACCGGCTGAAGGCGATCGTGCTGACTAATTCGACTTTCGACGGCCTGATCTACCATAGCGAACGCTTTATGATGGAGATTTTGGCGCTCAAACCGGACATCGTATTCCATTGGGACGAAGCCTGGTTTGCGTTCGCCGCGTTTCACCCGCTGTATTACGCGCGCAGCGCCATGTCCGCGGTGCAGTCGATACGTCGGCGCATGCACAGTCCCGAGTATCGGCGCTTTTATGCACAATGGGCCGCCGAGTTCGCCGCCGAATGCGCTGCCGATCCCAGCGATGACAAATGGCGGCGCACGCTGTACCCCGATCCGGATCGCGTCGTACTGCGCGTCTACGCCACGCAATCCACCCACAAGACGCTGACCTCGTTTCGCCAAGCCTCGATGATCCATGTGGCCGACGCGCGCTTCGATGCGGCGAACTTTCTCGAAGCCTACCGCATCCACACCTCGACCTCGCCGAATTACCAGATCATCGCCTCGCTCGATATCGGACGCCGCCAAGCGGCGCTCGAAGGCTTCCATCGCGTGCGCGATTCGATGCTGCTGGCGGTGCAACTGCGGCAACGGATACGCGCTTCGGCCTCGTTGCAGGCGTTTTTCAGCGTGCTCGACGACGAGGACCTGATTCCCGCACCCTACCGCAGCGGATCGCTGCCGACAAGCTGCGCGGCATCCGAGCTTGCAAATTTAAGCGCGCGCTGGGGACATTCGGACTTCGTCGTCGATCCGACGCGCGTAACGCTGAATATCCGCAAGACCGGCCTGGACGGCAGCGGCTTCCGGCAGTTGCTGATGACGCGCTACGACATTCAGGTCAATAAAACCTCGCGCCATACCGTGCTGCTGCTGATCAATATCGGCGCGACGCAAGCGACCATCGACTACCTATTGCAGGTATTGCACGAGATGGCCGATCTCTTCCGGCTCGAACGCCGCCACGCGCCGCCGTCCACCGACGCCGAACTCTGCATCCCCCTGCCCGAAAAGCGCCTGTTCCACCCGGCGTTCATGCCGTTCGCCGCCGCAGCGCACGCCGCCTGCGACTTGCGATCCGCATTTTTCGCCGGCGGCGACCCCGCCAAGGTCGACTATCTGCCGCTCTCGACCGCAACGATGCAGCATATCGACGCCGGCTGCGGCCCGGTCTCCGCCGCCTTCGTCACGCCCTACCCGCCGGGCTTCCCGGCGATCGTGCCGGGACAAATAATCACCCACGAAATCCTGACTTTCTTTCAGCATATCAAGGTCAAGGAAATCCACGGCTACGACATCGAACGCGGCTTCAAAGTGTTCAGCCCGCAGTATCTGCAATCGCTCGACGCCGCCGAACGACGCGAGCTGCCTTAATCGCTACCCATCTTGTCCCGGAGTCGACCATGAATATATCGCCGCCACGAAAACTGAACACCCTGGCCGAAATCAAAGGCTATTTTGCCGAAAACGCGACGCCGTACTACTTCGTCAGCGCCAGCAATTTCAATCTCATGGGCATGCACGAATGGGTGTGCAATTGGCTGAATATCGCCTTGATCGATTGCTACGACGGTCGCCATCCGCAGGTGCTGACGGTGGAGGACGACCATACCTGCGTCTTCGAAAGCATAGAAGACATCGACCGATACTTGTTGAGCAATGCCGAGGCGCGCGCGCGCCTCGCAGCGCAGCCGGGCCGCGTCCTGTTTTTGTTCTTCGACGAAACCTTGGAAGCGATGTGCCGCGCGCTGAATCAGGAAATCGCGCTGCCGCCGAACCGTCTGGTGCGCGAAATCGACAGCAAAATCGTCACCACCGAACTCGGCAATGCGGCGGGCGTGCCTAGCGTGCCGAACGTCTTGAGCAAAGTGACTTCCTATGCCGATCTGCAAAGAATCGCCCAGGCGGCGGGCTTGGGCGAGCGCTGGGTAGTGCAAACGGCCTACGGCGACTCGGGCAAGACCACTTTTTTTATCGCCGACGAAGCGGACTATCTCCAGGCCGCAGCGCAGATCGAAGCCGAAGACAAGGTCAAGATCATGCGCTGGATACGCTGCGCCGGAACCGCGATCGAAGCCTGCGCCACGCGCTGGGGCACTTTCGTCGGCCCGCTGCTCACCGAATTGATCGGCATCGACGCGCTCACCCCCTACCCCGGCGGCTGGTGCGGCAACGAGCTGTACGACGCAGCGTTTTCGCCCGAAATCCGCCAAGACGTCTTACGCAAAACGCAAGCGATCGGCGACGCCTTGTATCGCCGCGGCTATCGCGGTTATTTCGAACTGGATTATCTGCTCGATCTGGACAGCGACGCCGTGTATCTGGGCGAACTCAACGCGCGCATCACCGGCATCAGCGCCATGACGAATATGTCGGACTTCAGCGCCGCGCATCTTCCCCTGTTTTTATTCCACCTGCTCGAATACGATCCCGGCGTCGATTTAGGGCTGAATGTCGACGCCTTCAACCAGGCGGTATTAAGCCAAGGCGCGCGCGGCGTCGCGGCGCAAACGATACTTAAATATACCGACGAAGAACTCAAAATCGTCGTGCAAGCGCCGACTTCGGGGGTGTATGTCATGGACGACGGCGGCGAACTGCGTTTCAAGCACCCAAGCTACCGACGGCGCGACGCCTTGGCGGAGAACGAAGCCTATATCTTGCGCATCATGAATCGCGGCGACTACGCCTACTGCGGCGGCGACCTGGCGATCATGTTCCTGAACTGCGCGATCCGCAGCGCCGACGGCGGCCTGAATCCGGACGGCGCACGCTGGGTCGCGGCGCTGCAACGCTGCTTCGAATTTCGCCATCTCGACGCCCAAGAACGCGCCGCCGTCGCGCTCGCCCACCATCCGGCCAACGTCAAAAGCGGACGAGAATCATGAAAACCACATCTTTGAAACGCTTCCACGCGGTCGACGAGGCCGATCCCGGCGAAAAATGGCTGGCGCATTACCGCGCCGCGATGCCGAACTATCGGCGCTGGTTCGCCAGCGAAGGCGAACTCAAACGGCCTAGCCTGGCGGAATGCCGCGCCGCGATGCAAACCTATATGCCCGAAATGATCCCGCTCTGGGAGCATCTCATCGACATCGCCGCCGCCGACGCCGACGATGCGCGCCTGTTGAGCTTCTATTGCCCGGCGCCGAATCTGGCGGGATGCTCGCAAGCCGTATGGACGCGCTACACGCCGACCTTGGTGCGCAATTACGACTACTCGCCCGACTATTGCGAAGGGCGCATCATGAAAACCCGCTGGGGCGCGACCCAAGTCATCGCCTCGACCGATTGCCTCTGGGGCGTGCTCGACGGCATGAACGAACACGGACTATCGGTCTCGCTCTCCTTCGGCGGCAAAGGCGCAGTCGCCAAGGGGTTCAGCATCCCCATCGTCCTGCGCTATGTCCTCGAAACCTGTTACGGCGTCGACGACGCGGTCAAAACGCTATGCCGCGTGCCCGCCCATATGGCCTACAACATCACCCTCGTTGACGCCTATGGTCAAGTGCGCACCGTCGAACTCGCGCCCTACGCGCCGCCGCAAGTCACCTACAAACCGTTCGCCGTCAATCACCAAGGCGATTTCGCCCTGAGCAATTACGCCATGTTCTCGCACTCGCACGAACGCCAGCAATTCATCGTCGGCAAACTCTTTGACCCGCACAGCAGCATCGAATCCTTCGTCGACGCCTTCGAATACAACCCGCTCTACGCCTCGAACTACGACCAAGGCTTCGGCACGCTCTACACCGCAATCTACAACCCGCAACTGCGCGCGATGGAATACCGCTGGCCGCAACGAGTCCGTATGCATCAATCGTTCGCCTACTTCGAGGAGTATGAAGTCTGGGTCGATTTGCAAGGCGGACGACGCGGCGGCGCGCAATCGGTTTTGTCGTGAGGCGCGCGGGGGGAACGTAGCGATCCGTCTCGCCAGCGCCGAGTTTCGGGTCGCTCGAATGGAATCTTCGACAGCGAAACGAAAACCGACGAATTCAGACGGCGGCGCACCGACTCGACATAGCGCTTCCGCATATACGCGCACCATCGCGCATCGGCTTCGCTCCCGCGAAAATATCGACGTAACCGACGCCTAGCGAAGATTTCCCGCTCTTTCGAATAAGTCGTACCGCCAACCGTGACAAAAGGGTAAGTCGCCGTTAAACTAAAGGAGAAAACTCAATCGACTGGGAGGACGGTATGGCGACGGACGTAGCGGAACTACCTTTTTCGTTCATGGACGACCATGAAGACCTCGCTACGTCGGTTACCGCAATCGCGCAAGACTGGAAAGTGCTGATCGTCGACGACGACAGGGATGTGCATACCGCAACCCGCTACGCCTTGGGCGCCGTTCAGGTGCTGGGGCGCAAGCTATGCTTTATCCATGCCTACTCCGCCCAACAAGCCGCGCTGACCCTGCGCGAGGTATCGGACATCGCCGTGATCTTGCTGGATGTCGTCATGGAAAGCGCCGATGCGGGCTTGCGTCTGGTCAAAACCATACGCGACGATATCGGCTTGAAAATGGTGCGCATCATCTTGCGCACCGGCCAGCCCGGATATGCGCCGGAAATCGACACCATTCGCGATTACGATATCAACGACTACCGCACCAAGGCCGAACTGAGCCGCACCAGCCTGTACATCGCCATGACATCGGCGCTACGCTCTTTCGTGCAGATGCAGGCGGCGCTCGAAGCCCAGCAGCAAATTCAGCACGAACTGATCGAACGCGAACGCGCCGTGATGCGGCAACGCCAGGCCGAAGAAGCCGACCGGCTCAAATCGCTGTTCATCGCCAATTTCAGCCACGAAATCCGCACGCCGATGAACGCCATCATCGGCTTCTCCAGCTTGGTCTTACAAACCCAACTCGACGAGCGCCAGCGCGACTATGTAAACAAAATCGGCAACGCCGCGCACTATCTGCTGGAAGTGATCAACGACATTCTCGACGTCTCGAAAATCGCGGCGGGCAAGATGGAATTGAATCCGCACCCCTTCGATTTACCGCAGGTTCTCGCCAGCATCGCCGCGATCAACGACCTCAAAGCCGCCGAAAAAGGTCTAGAACTGAATGTGCTGATCGCCCCCAACTTGCCGTCGATGCTGATCGGCGACGCCTTGCGCCTGAAGCAGATCATGATGAATCTGGTCAGCAACGCGATCAAATTTACGCCCAAAGGGCGCGTCGATGTCGGCGTCGATGTGCTGGCGCAGGACGAACAGGCGCTGCACTTCCGTTTCAGCGTCGCCGACACCGGTATCGGCATCGCGGCGGAAGATGCCAAAAAGATATTCCAACCCTTCGAGCAAGCCGACCCCTCGATCACGCGCCAATACGGCGGCACCGGCTTGGGGCTGGCGATTTCGCGCCAATTGGTCGAGCTGATGGGCGGCGCGCTGAGCTTGAGCAGCGAAAAAGGCCAAGGCAGCCGCTTTTCCTTCGATATCGCCTTGCCGATCGCCCCGGCGCCGGCAAACGGCTGCGCCGCCCGGAATATTCCGGACGACATTCGATTCTACGATGTTAAAGTTTTACTCGCCGACGACCAGTCGCTGAACCTGCAAGTCGCCGGCGAATTGATGGCCGGTCGCGGCATCGTCGTCGATAGCGTCGATAACGGCGAATCGGCGCTGCAACAGGTGCTGTCCCAAGCGCCCGATTACTACGACCTGATATTGCTCGACACCCAAATGCCGGTCATGGACGGATTGACCGCCACGCGCCGCATCCGCGAGCGCGACGACTACCGCTCCCTGCCGATCGTCGCCTTCAGCGCCCATGCGACGATAGAGGAACGGATAAAAAGCCTGTCGGCGGGTTGCAGCGACACCTTAGGCAAACCCTTCCAACCCAGCGAACTCTACAACCTGATCGCCCGCTGGACGCTGCCCCATAAATGCTCCCCCCGTTGCGCCGACCAACTCCCTCCCGTTCCCGCCGCCACCGTCGAAAACCAGGAATTCGACTGGGAAGCCGGACGCGCCCGATTCAACTATCAAGCGCACAAATATCACCGCTGGTTACGACGGTTCATTGCGGAGCGCATCGACAGCGCCGAGCTGATCGCCCGGCAACTCGGCGAAGGCGATATCGACGCCGTCCATCACCAGGTGCACTCGCTCAAAGGCGCCAGCGGCGTGCTCGGCCTATTGCGCTTGCAGCAAGAATGCAACGACTTCGAAACCGCATTGCTCGACAATACGATCGACGACGCCAAACTCTCGCGCCTGCAACAGACCTTGACGATGTCTTTACAGCAAATCGAGGACTATCTGGCGCAAAACGCCGCGGCATAGACGCCTTATTCCAACCCGATCCGTCCCGCCGGCGCCGACTTTTCAACGCCGCCAATACGCCGGCGTCAGCACCACCAAGAGCGTGAAAATCTCCAGCCGTCCCAACAGCATCGCGAAGGTGCACACCCAGGTCTGGAAATCGGAGAGCACCGCAAAAGTCGTCGCCGGGCCGACCTGATTCAAGCCGGGACCGGTGTTGTTGATGCTCGCCACCACCGCCGAAAACGCAGTAATCGCATCCAGCCCGGAGAATGTCAGCGCCAACGACATGATCACGATACTCGCCATATAGATAAAGCCGAAGGCCAGCACCGCCGACAGAATATTCTGCGGCATCGCCTCGCCGCCGATGCGCACCGGCCAAACCGCTTGAGGATGGATCGCGCGCACCAACTCGCGATACACCTGCTTATACAGAATCAAAGCGCGTATCATTTTGACGCCGCCGCCGGTCGATCCCGCGCTGGTGGTGAAGCACGACAGCATCAACATCCATAGCGGCGCGAAAACCGGCCAAAGATTGAAATCGACGCTGGCGAAACCCGTGGTGGTGGCGATCGACACCACATTGAAAGCGGCATGACGTAACGCGGTCGAGAACTCGGGATAAACCCCTTTCGCCCATAAAAACACCGCAATCATCAGCACGCTCGCCGCCATCACCGCCAAAAACCAGCCGGCCTCGGGATCGCGCCGATACGGCTTCCAGGAGCGCAGAAAGATCGCCAAAAAATGCGTGGCGAAATTGATCCCGGCGATCAGCATAAAGACGATGACCACCATCTCGATCGCCGGCGAGTTCCAATAGCCGAAACTCGCATCGTGACTCGAAAAGCCGCCGAGTCCCATGGTCGAAAACGCATGCATAGTCGCGTCGAAGCCGCTCATCCCCGCCAGATATAGACTGGCGATGCACGCCAGCGTAATCAGCAGATACACCACCCACAAACCCTTCGCGGTCTGCGCCATGCGCGGCGTGAGTTGGGAATCCTTCATCGGCCCCGGCGTCTCGGCCTTGAACATCTGCCGACCGCCGATGCCGAGCAAGGGCAACACCGCCACCGCCAACACGATCAAGCCCATGCCGCCGAGCCATACCAGCAGACTGCGCCATAAATTGATCGACGGCGGCAAGGTATCGAGTCCCGACAGCACCGTTGCGCCGGTGGTCGTCAGACCCGACACCGCTTCGAAATACGCATCGGTAAAGAATACGTTCAGTTGCAAAATAAACGGCAGACAGGCGAATACCGGAAACAGCACCCACACCAGCACCACCAGCAAAAAACCGTCGCGCGACTTGAGTTCGCGCGCCTCGTGGCGCGCCGGCCACCAGAGCATCAGCCCGGTCGCCAAGGTCAGCACATAGGTTTCGTCGTAAGCCGAGATCGCGCCGTCGTCGATCCACCAGGAATACCCCATTGGCGCCAGCAAGGCTTGGGCGAAGAAAATCAACAGCACGCCGAACACGCGCACCACGGGATAATAATTTTCGATATTCATCAGAAAAAACCGAATTTCACTTTGAACAGATCGATCACCTGCCGCACCTGCGCCTTGCGGCTGCAAAACACCACCACATGGTCGCCCTCCTCTATCGTCGTATCGCCATGCGGAATCAGCACCTGCGCGCCGCCGCGCACGATCGCGCCGATGCGCGCGCCCTTGATGTCCTTCAACTGACCGATACGCCGACCGACCACGTTCGAGGTCTTGCCGTTGCCATGCGCCACCAGTTCCAGCGCCTCCGCCGCGCCGCGTCGCAGTCGATGCACGCGCGCCACGTCGGCTTGACGCACGAAGGTCAGCAAGGCGCCGATCGAAATCTGCGCCGGCGACACGCCGATATCGATCGGCCCGCCTTGCACCATATCGGCATAGGCGCGCCGATTGATCAGCGCCAGCACGCGCCGGCAACCCAGGCGCTTGGCCAAGGACGCCGCCATAATATTGTCTTCATCGTCGTTGGTCAGCGCAATGAACATGTCCATATCGTCGATATTTTCCTGGATCAGCAGATTCTCGTCGGTCGTCTCGGCGCACAACACCAACGACGCATCCAAGCGCGGGGTAATCGCCTCGGCGCGTTTGGGATCGATTTCCAGCACTTTGACTTCATGATCGCGCTGCAAAACCTCGGCCACGCGCGCGCCGATATTGCCGCCGCCCGCAATCATGATGCGGCGCACGGGCTTCAGCATGCGCCGCAACTCGCGCAACACCAGGCGAATATGACTGGTCGGCGCGAGCAAAAACACCTCGTCGCCCGGCACGATCACCGTCGCGCCGGTCGGCACGACGGACTGATGCTCGCGAAATATCGCGACGATGCGCGCCTCGACGCCTGCCGGCAAATGTTCGCGCATCGACTTGATCGGCTTATGCACCAACAAACCGCCATCGTAAGCGCGCACGCACACCAAGGTCAGCAGGCCGTCGGCGAACTCCAGCACCTGCAACGCCTCGGGAAACTCGATCAAGCGCGCAATGTAATCGGTGACGTCTTGCTCGGGACACATCGCATGGTTGACGCTGAACATATCGTCGGCCAGCAAACGCTGGTCTTTGACGAAATCGATGCCGCGCAGCCGCGCCACGCGCGTCGACACGTTGAACAAGGTTTTGGCGATCTTGCACGCCACCAGATTGGTCTGATCGGACTGCGTCACCGCCACCAGCATCTCGGCGTCTTCGATTCCGGCGCGCCGCAACACCGACGGCAAAGCCGCATTGCCGACCACCGTGCGCACGTCGATGCGGTCGGCCAGATGCGCCAAGCGGTGGGCGTCTTGATCGACCACCGTAATATCGTTCTCCTCCGAAGCCAATTCCTCGGCCATCGACTCGCCGACCTGACCGGCGCCCAAAATCAATATTCTCATATATCGTATCCGGAAATAATTCGACGATTCGCGCGCGTCGCCACCCGCCACTTTACCCGAGTCGCGTCGACGACGCCCTGCGTCGATACTTTCTGCATATCCTGCCGGAAAGTGATCGATTCGCCTACTTTATCGAATGATCGGCGGCCGATCGCGGCCCGAAAGTCGGCGCTGGCGGGACGGCGCTCGATCCACTTTATTCAATGACGCGCGTCGTCGGCGCCGAAAACTTCTTCCAAACTCGGCGCATCGACGGCACGGTCGAACCAGTCGTCGATTTGCTCGACCGACGCTTGCTCGATCCGTTGCAGAATGACATCCGGGAGATATTTGAAGCGCCG
>DATETD010000125.1:0-14504 GCA_035283885.1 Rhodocyclaceae bacterium | reverse complement strand
GCGCGATAGATTCGACGTCCAGTTTCAATCGAGATTCATCCCAAAAAATCGCCATGCAGAGCCGTCTCGCCAGAGCCGACTTTTGCATCCTCTACGCAATTCGATTACGAATGGACGACGCCATCGAACGAAGCGGAAAAGTTAGTCTAATGTGATTTCCTCGATGAAACGGCTCAAGAATTACCGAGCGCCGCTGTACGGGCGTACCGCCGAAAAGAATCGACGTATTCACGAATTTCGGCGGGTATTCGGTTTCTGTTGCGTAGCTTGTTGGCCAGCTCTAGCCTCCGGTCATTCCCGCCGAGACTCTTTTGCATCAGTCGTAGGCGGCGCAGCAAGCGCTTGCCGTCTAGCAAACGGCAAATTCCATCCCAATGGGCGGATGAAGGAACCGAATGCGGAGCGCCGAATGCTTTGACTTTGGCCTCGATTTCAGGCAATTCGGCGACCAGGTCCGGGATTTTCTTGGCGATCCCGTCGTCCAGATGCTCGGCATCGCATTGATCCAAGTCGGCGCCAAAACGCTCGCCATGATAACTGGCAACGATATCAGCTGCCGAAAGTTTTATGGCGGCATCAAGGTGACCATACACCGCAGGTAAAGCAAGACTACCGCGCCGAACGTTACGGGCTTCCATGTCGGCCAGCGTTTCTTCGATGATTTCCGGGTCTAGCAGGTAGTTTTCGATTTCCCAGCGGCAGAGTACCCGCACATTGTCCAACGGTTGTCGGGCCATAAAGGTGGCGTTGTCCATTTCCCACCATAGCTCGGGGTGGCTGGAGCGGATGGCGTCGCGATCCACAATGCCATAAGAAATTATCTTATCGTCGCGTAAGGCGGTTACCTTACTGCTTACTTTGTTGGCCCCACCACCCAAGCCATCATCCGCATGATCGAAGACCATATCGTCGCCGACATCGAAGAACCAGCGGTCGCCGATAATCTGCTGGTCTTCTGCGGATTCAAGAATGACATGCACTCGCTCGAAGTAGCCTTGTTCGATTCTCTCGGTGCTGATTTTTTGTTTGAACGATCCCATGCCTTACTCCATCTCGCTTTCGATCACCTCACCGCCTTTGCGCAAGCCCTCTTCGGGCACTTCGAAACCGAACGCGCGGAACATGTCCAGGGAATGGGTGGCGACGATCAGGGTGACACCGGGGGTATTTCTGGCGAATTCGCGCAAGTGACGCATCAAGCGATGTTGCCAACGAGGGTGGAGGTGCACCTCCGGCTCGTCGATCAAGACGATGGTTTGAGAGGTCATATGCGCGCCAATGCGCAAGAACAGATGCACCAAGTTCTTCTCGCCACTGCTCAAACGATCCAAGCGATGAATGCTGTCGCCGTTTTTGACGATGGCTTCCAGCGTAGTCGTTCTGACTCCTTCGAGATATTTGTCCGGCGAATCGCAAAAAACGTGGTTGTTAACGAATCGGCGCGCCCGACCAAAGCGCCCCTCTGCATCATGCGAAGCTTTGTCTTGATCGAGCCATTTCAACCAGACCAGTAGATTGTCTAAAGAATCGAGCCAGCGTGGGTTGTGAGCGCCGAAAGAATGAGCGGGTTGGTAAGCCCAGTGATCGGGTTCGGCGATAAAGCGGTTCTCAGCCACCTTGGGAATATCCCGATAGGCACTGAAAAGCAGCAGGGTCGGTAAGGCAAAATCGTTGCCGGCAAAACCGCGGCTACTGGTGGCCACATCGCCTTTCCAGTCCTGAAGAGTGGCGCGTAGCGCTTGAATCAACTCGTCCCCACGCCCGATAGGTTCCAGTACATTACGGGCGCGTCGCCGAAAGCCGGTCGAATGCCAGGATTTTGCGCCATAGGTTTTAAGATCGCCTTCACCCCAAGGCTTGAGAATAAAGTCATCATTCAGGGCGCCGCCCAAGATGGACAAAATAATGGAATGGGCTTTCCCCTGCCAGCTCAGGCGAACACGCACATCCCACTGCACCCGCAATTCTCCTGCATCCAGTGCTTCGACGCCATATTCCTGCGGCTGGCTTTCTCCCAGGGACGCCATCAAAGCCGCCAACAAGGCCAAAATGGTGGTTTTTCCTCGACCGTTTTCCGACATCAATAGGAAAAAATTGCATGGCTCATTGTTGCTGTCGGTGAAATCGACGTGGTAGGGGTTTGCTGGAAAAGGCCCCTCGCCGGTCACGGTCAGCCATACGGGTTGGAATTCGTGGATGCGAACTTCGTTATCGATCATAATCGATCTCCTCGACAAGCTCGGACGCAGGCGGCAATGTCGTCTCGGCGGATATGGAGACCATGGAGGCGAACCGGAGAATTACTGCCTGCATTGGTTTTGACCAGCATGTCGCCACGGCCCAGCAATTTTTCCGCGCCTGTTTCGTCCAGAATAATCTTGGATTCGCTGCTTTTTTGCACCGTCAAGGCAATACGAGCGGGGATATTGCTGCGCAGCAAACCGCTGAAAGTTTCAGCATCCGGTCGCTGGGTTGCAAGCACCAGATGGATACCCGCAGAGCGGGCCTTTTGCGCCAACCTGACCAAGGGCTCCTCGATTAAAGCGCCGGAACTTAATACCAGATCTGCCAATTCCTCGACGAAGACGACGATATAGGGAGCGGTATCGCCCTTAGCATGAGCCTCGGCCAGATTGCTCACGCCCAAGGACTGGAAACGATGGTGGCGATTGTCCATCTCCGTGCATAGCGCTTTGAGGCAGGCGGCGGCTTCGGAATTTTTGGCGATGGGCGCTACGCCATGCAGATGAGGCAAACCTCGATAGCCCGAGAATTCGACTTCCTTCGGATCGATTAGGATCAGCTTCAGCCGCGATACCGGTTGGCGCCACAACAGCGACAGAATGAGTCCATGCAGGCACAAACTCTTGCCGCTGCCGGTGGCCCCGCCGAGCAAGAGATGCGGCGCGAGCGCCAAGTCGAAACAGTAAGGGACGCCAAGGGCGTCTACGCCGGGCCAGATCGGAAGCGCGGCATCGCCGCTATAGTCGCGCACCCATTCTCGCAATCGGTCGCCCGGTAAGGTTTGCCAAGTTGCTTCGGGTCGGGGCAAATCCAGGCACACGGTACGAGCCTCATCGCCCGGCATAAGAAATAGCCCGAATTGCTGCAAGTTCAGGCTGAGCGCCAGCTTATCCAAGCCACGCTGAAGTCGGTCGAGGTGATTGATATCCGACAGCAGCACCCGGTAACGGGATAAACGCGGTCCGTGAATCACCTCGCCGACATCGCCCGTCACGCCGATTTCCGCTAGCGCCTTGGTCAGAGTTTGCCCCTGCTCGGGCGGAACGGCGGGCGCAGTCAGCCCGGCGAACATATCCTGAAACAAGTAAGCATGAAAGTCGTGGCCCGTGCGCCAACTGGTGCGAAACTCGCGCAGGCCGCGACGGATATGACGCTGAAGCAGGCAGACATAGCGATCTTCGCTAGCGAACAAATCCTCGTCGTGATACGCCGAGAGCAAAGCGACGATAGGGTGATTGAAGTCTCGCGGCCCATCGTCGTCGGCCAAGCCTTTGCCGGTGACTTGCTCCAAGTCGTAGCGGTGTCCGCCATCGGGCAGATCGTCGAGCTGTTCGTCCGGCGGCGTCGAAATCTGCAACGAGCGGGCGAGCGCCAAGCGCAACACAGTCCATTTATGGGCTTTCGGTTGCAGCAAACCTTGGCGCAGGATTTCGTCAAGAAAAGTCTTATCTTGCAGACCGATGGCGACATCAGACATGCGTCTCCTCCTCGCTATACATGGGTTGAGCTACTATCCGAGTATTATCGCCATCGTCGTTGCTCAACTTATATTCGCGGTAAATATGAGATTTGAGCAATCGGTACTTCTCCACATCCAGTTCCGAATCCGTGGGCAGAACGATGACCTGCTGGCTTGCCACAGGGTAATAGTTACGCAGCAGATTTTCCTGGTTACCACGATCGATCCGCGCCAACGGGGTATCGATCACGATAGGCAACGGTTTGCCGGAGCAATCCTTCAAAGCCCAAAGTAGCGCGGTAGCAGCCAGTTGCTTCATCCCGGCGGATAGGTTGCCCATACCGATGAGACGTCCTTCGGCGTCTTGGTAGTGCAGACCGAAATCTTCATCCACGGTAATGCGGGCGATCAGGTCATGAGAACTCATCAGGCTGCGAAAATGACGGTTGATCGACTCTTGCAGTTCTTCTCGGCGGGTTTGCTTGAGCTTTTGTTTGTAGGCCTCAAAGAAATCCCGCAGACGTCTGGCGATATCGGTGCGCACGCGGGCTTTTTGCGACAGGGAAACCTCGTCACGTTTGCCGTCTACGGCCAACTGCAATTTGCCGAGTTCATCCTTCAAGCGTTTGACGTCCTTATCCCCAGCACCACAGGCGTCTTTTAAGGTCGCTATCTCGGCCTGAGTGCTGTCCCAAGCAGCTTGATCCTGTAGATAGGCTTCCTTTTCTTTTTCACCCAAGGCGCTGACGTTCAATAGTTCTTCTTTCTTACGGCGTATTTCGGTCTTGATTTGGAACAGCCTTTCCAAATCGTCGGCAAAGCGCTTGCGCAACTCGTCGTTGTCGCCATAACGCTGAAGAAGACGCCGCGCTTTGTCGGCGCTAGGGATATCCAGTGTCGTATTCCCGGTGGTACTTGTTTGAGGGAGATGAGCCTCCAGTAGTTTGCTTAGGCGATTGCGGTAATAACCTTCTTGATCCGGGCTAAGCGAGCGAATCGGCGGCGGTGGCGGGCCCGCAAACAGTTGTTGCGGGAGACTTGCCGACAAATAGGTCAGAAAGGCGGCGCTTTGCCCGCCTTTCTCCGATTGTCGCTCCAACAAGCGCGCCGCCTTAGCCGCCAAAACCGGCACCAGCAGCAGCGGGGCGATGCGCGACAGTTCGGCGACCAAGGCGGCGGATTTTGCGCTCTGCTCCTGTTCCAAGCGCTCTTGCTCGCTTTTTAGCGTAGCCTCGTTGGCTTGATTGACGAATGCACGGCGACTTCCCAGGCGGCGCTGAACTTTGCGGCTTTCCGCCTCCAATTCGTTAAGACGTTCGCGGCGCTCGGCCAATTCCTGCGCGATGGCGCCAAGGTGCGCCTCGCGGGTATGTTTCTGGCCTTCGAGTTCCAGTAGCTCCGCATGGCGGCGTTGATCCATCGCGGCATCCACCCAGGTTTTGCTGGCGTCGCGCAAGGTGTTGGACAGCAGTTCGATGCGACCGATATCGAGCAGACGTTCGATCTGCTTGATCTGGTAGGCTCGATTGGCTTCGGCGAGTTCCTGAATTTGCTCGCCGTCGAAGATGAAGAATGGCACAAAATCCGGCGGCAGGCGCAGACTAATGAATTCCTGTGCGCTATTGCCGCTTAAAGCAGCCTCGAGAAAATCGGCCTGGATGCTCAGAATTTCTTCATAGTCGTTGCCGACTAGCATCCAGGATCGCTCCGCCGTTACTAGACCTCGCTCTTCGCGCCATTTCACGCGCACATAGCAGCGGCTGGCGCCATCGCGACTGGCGCGACGATTGAAGATGCCCCACCAGTCATCGCCTGCGCCCATTACATATTGTTTGACGGTGGGTTTGCGCTGGCGCTGCACCGCCTCGCGCAAGGATTCGGTCACCCCGCTAAAAAGCAATTTAAGACCGTTTAAAAAGCTGGTCTTGCCGAATCCATTACGTCCGGCGATCAGGACAATATTCCGATCCGGTCGGCGGCCGCTAAGGTCGAAATGGCAAGTACCGCAGTAGGAGAACAGATTTTCCAGTTCGATGGATTCGAAAATCATGGTGCGGCTAATTCACCCTCCTGTTGTCGAGCGGCGTTTTCAATAATGCGCTTGACGTCCTTAAGTAGGCTGGCATGATCGATCTGGTCCATGAATGGATATTTTTTATCCACCAGAAAGAGTAGATCTTCGATCCATTGCTCGGAAATCTCGTATTCCTGAACTAGTTCGAGCATCAATTCTCTCTCGGTGTCGGTGATTGCAGCGCCTTCTTCGATAGGGGCGGGGCGACGGCCATAGCGCTCGGCTAGGCGGATGGCGCTATCTGCAGCGTCGCCGTCCCGGCGCCAATGATGCTGAATTAACTGAATTTCCTCGTCGGCGATCAACTCGCGTTCGACTCGCCGCTCGGTTGCCAGCAGTTCGCCCAGAATCATTTGACGGGCGGCAAGATTGAACGGCCCGAGACCCGGCTCGCCGTTACGTCGCAATCGCTCGCGCAAGTCTTCGCGTTCGCGCCAAACCTTCAGATTGTCGCGAAATTCCGCCAGGGGTTTCATCCACAATTCGCCCGAATCGAGGAAGCCCTGCATGGATCTATCCTGCTTTACTACAGTGCATGTCCAGCAGCCGAAACGGCTACCGCCACAGGAGGGGGTGTTCAAGTCGAGAACCACAGGGCATTCGCCGCCGTTGGCTTGGCGGTATAAATCCAGCATGAAATCGTGACGCATACCCCAGGGTGGCGGGTTGTTCTGGAATAAATAATCCCAGACTTCATCGTTGCTCCAATGGGCGATAGGCGACATTACTAATGCGTTTGGTATTTCGTGATGGGGATTGAGGCCGCGCTCGTTCTGCTGGCGCGCTTCCATGCGTTGCGCGCGTCCGGAGCTTTCTGCGCTACGCGTACCCAGCAGTAGGATCGCAGCGCCGGCTGCGGAAATCACCGATTCGATCACCTTGCGCGCAGGGCGAATCTTCATCTTAGTGGTGCACCAGCGGAACGTCCGAGTGGGGGACGGGTAGCCTCTACCGATCAGATTCACCCAAAAGGTCTGATCGGGTGCTGGACGAACGTGATGCACATGAATGGGTAAGTCATGAGCCAAGCTGTGCTTCCGAATCGCCGCCAATACCTTATCGAGAAATTCTTCGACATTCGGCGCTTCAACCCGAGTGTCGGAGGCGACGATATGCACGGGCTTGGTTGCCCTCGGCCCCAACTCCAAAATCATGTCATAAACAAGTTGAAGCACCGTCGTCGAGTCTTTCCCCCCGGAAAAAGCCACGACCCATGGCCGTGCGTCGCCGAAATACATCTCTCTCAACGTTGCTCGAACATCCGAGATTAAATTCGATAAATCGGTAATCATGGCATTCCAGGGAGGGGAGTTAGCCTTAACGGCGGGCAGGCGGGCAGCAAAAATCGGCGACGACGATTATTCCTCGGTCGCACTTCGCACAGATAAGCCGATAGCTCCGCCGAAAGGCGATTGTATATCATTCGAATATGGAAGCGGCGGCCTATCCGTCTCGTCAGCGCCGAGTTTTATCGAACGCTGCGGCGGATAGAATGAAACTTCGAAAGAGCGCCAAGCTTCCGAAATAAACTCGTACTCGATAATGACGCCGCATTTTCGGCGTCATGTATTGCTTTGCCGCCCTGCGACGCAACGGCTTAATTTCTTACTTCGCCGTCAGCCGTAAAAACTTCGCCATCAATTGATCCTGGGTTTCGACGTTGTTATCGTCGTTGGGAATGCAATCGACCGGGCAGACTTCGCGGCATTGCGGCGTGTCGAAGTGACCGACGCATTCGGTGCATTTATTCGGATCGATTACGTAGATTTCCTCGCCTTGCGAAATCGCGTTGTTCGGGCATTCGGGTTCGCAAACGTCGCAGTTGATGCATTCGTCGGTGATTTTCAGAGACATGGGAGTTCTTCCTTAAGAGCCTTTATCGAGGTTTTGCGCCAAAGCGCTCGCGGATTTTTTCGGTCAGCCGCGCTTTGACGATGGGTTGCACAAACTTGGATACGTCTCCGCCCAGCACGGCGATTTCGCGCACCATGGTGGCGGAGATGAAGGTGTATTGTTCCGACGGCGTGAGGAACACCGTTTCGACGTCGGGGTATAAGTTGCGGTTCATGCCGGCCATCTGGAATTCGTACTCGAAGTCCGAAACGGCGCGCAAGCCGCGCAGAATGATGTCGGCGTTATGCCGATGCAGAAAATCCATCAGTAGGCAGTCGAAGCCGTAGATTTCGATATTCGGGAAATCCACCAAAACGTCGCGGGCGATGTCGACGCGCTCTTGCAAATCGAATAGGGGCTGTTTGCCGCGACTCTCGGCGACGCCGATAATCACGCGGCTGAACAGGCGCGAAGCCCGCCGCACGAGATCTTCGTGACCGCGGGTAAGGGGATCGAAAGTCCCCGGATAAACGGCGATGCGTTGGCTCATGCCTGCTCCAGCAGATGATAAAAAACCTGACCCGCCCGCCCCTGTTTGACCACCGACCACGAACCCAAACGCTGCAACGGCGCTTCGGCTTCGGCGTAGATACGCGCCGTGGGCGTCAGCCAGTGCGGCAATCGCGATTCGATCTGCATCAACATTTCCCGACCGTAGGGCGGGTCGAGGAACACCAGATCGTAACGCCGACCGGATGGAGGCGCGAAGTTTAGCGCATCCGCACAAAACAACTCGATGCGAGAACAGGCAAAAATCTCCGCGTGCTTTTGCAAGGCTTTGAACGCCGCACGCGAACGCTCCACCATATCGACACGCTCGGCGCCGCGCGAGGCCGCCTCGAAGCCGAGGATGCCGCTGCCCGCGAACAAATCGAGACAGGATAGCCCGCGCAAATCCTGTCCTAGCCAGTTGAACAGCGTCTCGCGCACCCGATCCGGCGTCGGCCGCAGACCGGGCGCATCGACCACCTGGATCGAGCGGCTACGCCATTCGCCGCCGGTAATACGGATTCGACTCATGCCTTTCAGCTATCAATCCGTCGCCACCACCACCGTGACGCGATGCTGCGGCGCGATATGGCGCGCAAACGCGGCTTTGACTTGCGCCGCAGTGACGGCCTGGACGTTTTTCCGATAGTCGTCGAGATAGTTCAGCGGCAAGCCGTAGAAACCTATTGTCGATAGCTGGCCGAGCAATTTGGCGTTGCTGTCCAAACGTAAGGCGAAGCCGTCGACCAGATTCTTTTTCGCAGCGGCAAGTTCGGTCGGCGTCGGACCATGGGCGATGAAATCGTCGAGCACTTGGTTTACCACCTTCAAGGCGTCGCCGACTTGGTCGCGCTTGGTTTGCAGGCCGATCTCGAACGGACCTTCCTGAATGCGCGGCACGAAATGCGAATACACGCTATACGCATAACCGCGCTTTTCGCGCACTTCTTTCATCAGCCGCGAAACGAAGCCGCCGCCGCCCAGACTGTAATTGCCGAGCAGCATCGGGAAGAAGTCGGCGTCGGTACGGCGGATCGCCGGCAGGCCGATCAACACATGGCTTTGCGCCGCGGGATGCGGCACTTTAATCATGGCGCTTTGCGGCTGGGTCACCGGCGGCGGCGCGATTGCGGCCCCGCCGGCGGGCAAGGCTACGGTCAGGTACTGGGCGATTTTCTCGGCTTCGGCGCGCGTGACGTCGCCGACGATAGACAGCACCGCACCCTTGGCGCCGTAATGATCGCGATGAAATTCGACTAAATCGGCGCGCGTGATCTTGCTCAGACTCTCGACCGTCGGCATCAGGCCATAGGCATGATTCGGGTAGATCGCGGCGGCGAAACGGCGGCTGGCGATGGCGTCGGGCCGGGTCTCGGCCTCGCGCACATCGGCGATCGAGCGTGCGCGTTCGCGTTCCAGCACCGATTCGGGAAAAGTCGGCGCTGACGTGACGGTGCGCAGCAACTCCAAGGCGGCGTCGCGTTGCGCCTTGTGCGATAAGGTGCGCAAGGAAATGCTCGCGCGATCCGCATCCGCGCCGCCGCCGATGCGCGCGCCGGTGTCGACCAAGCGTGCGGCGATCTTCTCTTCGTCCAGCGCCTCCGCGCCCATGCCGGCGCCCGCGTCGAGCAAGCCGCGCGTCAGCCCGGCGACGCCGGATTTCGCCTCTTTACCGCCCGCCACATGCACCCCGCCCGCGGCGAAGTCGATTTGCAGATCGAGTATCGGCAAGCCATGCGACTCGACGAAATACACGCGCGCGCCCGAGGGCGCAATCCAGTGCTCGATTTTCACTCCGGCCCAAGCATTGGCGCTCAGTCCGATCCATGTCATAAGAATCATCCAATAACGCATCGCACGATCTTCCAGGTAATTGATAAATAAGACTGTCAATGCCGTTTGCCGACAAGCGGCGACTTAGCATGGGATTGGGCGTGGGGTTTGGCTTCTGCATCCACCGGCTGCGGGTCGAGCACCGCCACCGTCAGGCGGTCGTCGTTGAAATACTTCTTCGCCACGGCCCGGACTTCGTCCGCCGTCACGCTGCCGAGTTTTTCGATCAGCAGGTCGATATCGCGCCAGGACTGGCCCGCCGCTTCCGTGCCGCCGATTTCCATCGCCTGCGCCATCAGCGAATCGCGCTTATAGGTCTGCGCCGCCACGGTCTGAATCTTGACGCGCGCCAGCTCCTGGTCGGATACGCCTTCGTCCTGAATGCGCTTGATTTCGGCGCGCAGGGCGGTTTCGAGTTCGACTATCGTCTTGCCTTCGGCGGGTTGACCGTCGACCATAAACAAGGCTTCGCCGCGCATTTGTCCGTCGTAACCCGCGCCGGCGGATTGGGCGATGCGGCTGCCGCGCACCAAGTTCTTGGAGAAGCGCGAAGCGTCATGACCGTCGAGCACCGCCGCGAGCACTTGCAACGCATAGAATTCGCGATCTTTATTCACATCGCGCAGCTTGGGCGCCTTCCACGCCATCGCAATATACGGCAACTGCGCGGGCGCTTTGACGCTGACGCGGCGAATGCCGGCCTGTTCCGGCTCGTGCTGCGGCTTGCGCGTCGGCAAGGTTTGCGCGCGGTAGCCGCCATACAGCTTTTCGGCCAGGCGGAATACGTCCTTATGATCGACGTCGCCGACCACCACCACATAGGCATTATTCGGCGCATACCACTGCTTATACCAAGCGCGTGCATCCTGCCACGTCATGTTTTCGAGATCGTCCATCCAGCCGATCACCGGGCGGCGATAGGGATGTGCTTGAAACGCCGCCGCCTGCATCGCTTCATGCACCAAGGAATGCGGATTGTCCTCGGTGCGCAGCCGACGCTCCTCCATCACCACCTTGATTTCAGCCGCGAATTCCTTGGGATCGAGTTGCAGATTGACCATGCGATCGGCTTCGAGCCGCATCATCTCGGGCAACGCCGCTTTCGGCACGATCTGGAAATACGCGGTGAAGTCGTGGCTGGTGAAGGCGTTGTCGCGCCCGCCGGCCTCGGCGACGCGTTTGTTGAACTCGCCGGGCTTCAAGTTCTTGGTGCCCTTGAACATCAGGTGCTCCAGCGCATGGGCGACGCCGGAATAACCGTCCTTTTCGTCGATGCTGCCGGCGCGATACCACACCATATGCACCACGGTCGGCGCGCGACGATCCTCCTTGACGATCACGCGCAAGCCGTTGGCAAGCTGCTTCTCATACGGATTCGCAAAAGTCGGCGCTGACGAGACGGCTAAGGTCAGGGCGACGGTAACAAGTGAGCGTAATTTCATGGCAAAAGTTTTAATCGGTCGGGTAAAAGGCTTCTGTTAAAATTCACGAGCCGCGCATCTTAGCGCGCCTTTCGCCTCCGACTGTGATTCGCATGACTGGTTTCCCCGATAAAAAAATAGAGCCGCCCGCAACGACGACACCTCCGACGCCCGCCGCCGATCCGGTTACGCCAATTACGCTAAGTTTCAAAGAGCGACTGAAACTCGGCCTGGAACGCACGCGCGACACCCTCAACACGCCGGTCGGCGAATTGTTCAGCCGCAAGCCGGTAGAAACTCCGACGATAAGCTCGCCGACGCCATCGATAGCGCCGCCGCCCGAGCCTATCGCTGCTCCCGCCGTCACTCCCATCGCCGCGCCCCCTGCCCCACCTGCGGCGGCCCAGCCCTTAGCGACGCCGAGCGCAGAATCCACCGAGTCTGCCGCGCCAGCCTCGTCTGCGCCGGCCTCGTTTCTGGCGCGCACCATAGAAACGCTCAACACCCCGGTCGGCGAATTATTCAGCCGCTCGTTCGACAGCGCCGATGCCAACGCCGAGGCCGGCCCTTCATGGAAAGAGCGTCTCAAAGTCGGCCTGGCGCGCACGCGCGACACGCTGAATACGCCGGTCACCGAGTTATTCAGCCGCGCCAAGATCGACTACGAGCTGCTCGAAGACCTCGAAACCACCTTGTTGATGGCCGACTGCGGCGTCGATGCGACGCACTGGCTGCTCGACGAACTCAAGGCGACCGTCAAGCGCGAAAAACTCGAATCCCCGGCCAGCCTGCGCGGCGCGTTGATCGACAGTATGGAAACCCTGCTGCACCCGCTCGAACAACCGCTGGATCTGCGCGCAACGCCGCACAACCCGTTTATCGTCATGATCGTCGGCGTCAATGGCGCAGGCAAGACCACTTCGATCGGCAAACTCGCCAAGCATTTTCAGAGCCAAGGCAAGAGCGTGCTGCTCGCCGCGGGCGACACCTTCCGCGCCGCAGCGCGCGAACAGCTCGCCACCTGGGGCGAACGCAACAACGTCACCGTCATCACCCAGCAGTCCGGCGACCCGGCCGCCGTGGTGTTCGACGCAATCCACGCGGCGCGCGCGCGCAAAATCGACGTGGTGTTGGCCGATACCGCCGGTCGCCTGCCGACCCAATTGCACCTGATGGAAGAAATCGCCAAAGTGGTTCGCGTGATCAAAAAAGCCGAACCCAGCGGCCCGCACGAGGTCTTGCTGGTGCTCGATGCGAATATCGGCCAGAACGCGATTCAGCAAGTCAAAGCCTTCGATAAAGCGGTGCAAGTCACGGGCCTCGTGGTCACCAAACTCGACGGCACCGCCAAAGGCGGCGTGCTCGCCGCGATCGCGCGCCAATGCCCCAAGCCCGTACGCTTTATCGGCGTCGGCGAAGGCATCGACGACTTGCAGGCGTTTCGCAGCAAGGAATTCGTCGAGGCGCTGTTCGGCGAAAGCAACGAACGCGCCCCGTCGGCTTAACCGTCGGCTTTAATCCACATGAGCGATGCACCTCGACCTCTACGTCAACACCCTAGGCAAACATCTTAAAGCGCGTTTCGGCCAGACCGTCAGAAAACTCACTTTACATGCCGGCTTCACCTGTCCGAATCGCGACGGAACGGTGGCGCGCGGCGGTTGCACGTTCTGTAATATCCGTTCGTATAGCGGCGGCAATGCGCGGGTTTCGATCGAGGAGCAACTCGCCCAGCGTCGCCAAGAGATGAAGCGCGCGAGCTTGTATATGGCGTATTTCCAGGCCTACACCAGCACCTATGGCGAGGTCGAGGAGTTGCGCCGGCTGTACGACGAAGCCACGCGCCAGGCGGATATCGTCGGCCTATGCGTCGGCACGCGACCCGACTGCGCGCCCGATACGGTGCTGGAATTACTCGCCGATTACCGCCGACGCGGTTATGAAGTTTGGTTGGAATTGGGCTTGCAAAGCGCCAACGACGCGGCCTTGGAGCGCGTCAATCGCGGCCACGGCTTCGCCGAATATGCCGACGCCGTAATGCGTGCGCACCGCTACGAGGTTCCGGTCTGCACTCATCTGATCCTCGGCCTGCCCGGCGAGTCGCGCGACGATTATCTCGCCACCCATGCGCGCGTGCTCGAACTCGGCGTCGCCGGACTCAAACTGCATCCGCTGCTGATCGTCAAGGGCAGCGCCATGGCCGCCGACTATGCGCGCGGCGAACTCCAGCCGCCCGAACTCGACGACTACGCCGCGGTCGCCGCCGAAATCATCCGGCGCACGCCGCGCGAAGTGGTGTTCCACCGCGTCACCGGCACCGCGCGCGAACCGATGCTGATCGCGCCATCGTGGGGACACACCTCCTGGCCGGCGATTCATACGATTTGCAGCCATCTGATTCGCGACGGCCATCAAGGCGACGCGCTATAACTAAAGTTCTACAAAAACGCTTGCCGCGCCGCGCGCGCCGCTGGTAGCATACGTATGCCTATTTCGGCACATCGACCATTATCGAGGAGATCGTCAATGAAACGCTTGCTATTCGCTTGGCTCTTGCTATGCACAGGACTCGCGCTTGCCGCCCCCCCCAAATCGCTGAAGATCGCCGTCGACGATTGGCCGCCGTATGAATTCAAGGCCGGCGAGGCGGGTAACGAATACATCACAGGCTTCTCGACCGAGGTCGTGCTCGCGGTGCTTAAGCAGATGGGCGTCGGCATCGACGGCAAGATCGAGCAGTATCCGTGGGCGCGCGGCGAAAAAATGGTGATCGACGGCAGCACCGATGTGCTGTTCACCGCCGCCACCAACGAGAAACGCGCGCAAGTCACCCACTACCCGAGCGAATCGCTGATGGAGTCGTCCTGGTCGTTCTTCATTCGCAAGGAAGACGAAAAGAAACTTAAATTCGACGCCTTCAACGACTTGAAGGGCAAGAGAATTGGCGTGGTGCGCGCCTATTCCTATACCCCCGAGTTATGGGCGTTTATGGAACAGGAAAAGAACTTCGAAGACGTCACCAAGGACGAGCAAAACGTCAAGAAGCTCTAGGGCGGTCGCGTCGATTTCATCGCTATGGACTACGGCAATG
>DATETD010000124.1:0-2231 GCA_035283885.1 Rhodocyclaceae bacterium | reverse complement strand
TTGTTTGCGCAGCAGATCGGCATTCATCCGGGTATCGTAATTGGACGTCTTCAGCACGATAAGTTGATAGATCCTTCGTGGATGAACGAGCTAAAGCAGAGCTTCCGCTTCACGGCTACTGCAGATGGGTCTTGAGACTATCGCATAATCGACGCCGATATTGGCCGCAGTCAAAACTCGGCGCTGACGGGACGGATCGACCCGTAGCCGGCGGCGATGCGCCGACCGTGCCGAAAACACCGACGCCGATTTATCCGTTACCATTGCGCCCCTGCGGAAGCAGGGAGCGGCTCTAGGTGCGTCGCCGCAAAAAGCGCAGCGTCGATATTCCCAATGCGCCGCCCTTATGTTCGATAACCGAACCCTGAATCCGCGCTCATCGCCCGCCCCTATCCGTCTCGCCAGAGCCAACTTTCGACACGCTATGCAACTTCGCCCCGACCAACTTGCCAGCCATCTGCATAAGCCGCTCGCGCCGCTGTATTTCGTCCATGGCGACGAGCCTTTGTTGCTGATCGAAGCGGGCGATGCGATCCGTGCGGCGGCGCGGGTTCAGGGCTATGTCGACCGCGAGGTGCTGATCGCGAGCGGCAATTTCAAGTGGAGCGAACTGTTCGACGCCGCCGCGAATATGTCGCTGTTCGGCGGCAACAAATTGATCGACCTACGCATTCCGAACGGCAAACCGGGGCGCGATGGCGGCGAGGCCTTGCAGCGCTATCTCGACACGGTGGTCAAAAAAGGCGATCCCGGCATCCTGACCTTGATTTCCGTGTCGGAGCTTGACTGGCAGAGCAAAAAAGCGGCCTGGGTGACGGCCCTGAGCAAATCCGCCGTGACCTTGGAATGCAATGCGCCGCCGTTGCCGCGTCTGCCGCAATGGATCGCCGAGCGCTTGCAGCGCCAACAGCAGAGCGCGCCGCCGCCTGCGCTCGACTTTATCGCCGCCCATGTCGAAGGCAATCTGCTCGCGGCGCATCAGGAAATCCAGAAGCTCGGCTTGCTGTACCCGACGGGAACGATTACGCTGGCGCAGATCGAAGCGGCGGTGTTGAATGTCGCGCGTTACGATATTTCCGACTTGCGCAATGCGATCAAGGCGCACGATACGGTGCGCGCGGTGCGCACGCTCGAAGGTTTGAAGGGCGAAGACGCGGCGGCGCCCTTGGTGCTATGGGCGCTCGCGACCGAAGCGCGCCGCCTCGCCGCACGCGCGGCCTTGCAGCAGGCGGCGAAAATCGACCGCATGATCAAGGGCCTGGCGAGCGGCGATATCTGGGACGAATTTTTACAACTGACGTTAAGTCTGACGCGAACAAGGACAGCCTAATGACTATGGATATTCAAGCGTATATGCAACAGCTCGGTCGCGCCGCGCGCGCCGCATCGGTCGCCGTCGCCCGATCGAGCACCGACACGCGCAATCGCGCGCTGCTGGCGATGGCGGCGGCGATCCGCGCCGATAGCGAGCACATCCTCAGCGCCAATCACGAAGACCGGCGCGAAGCCGAAGCGAACGGCATGGAAAGCGCGCTGCTGGATCGGCTGACGATGACCGCCAAAGGCGTCGAGACGATGGCGCAAGGGCTGGAGCAAGTCGCCGCGCTGCCCGATCCGGTCGGCGAAATCACCGATATGAAACGCCGTCCGACCGGCATCCAGGTCGGCAAAATGCGCGTGCCGCTCGGCGTGGTCGGCATCATCTACGAGGCGCGGCCCAACGTCACTGCGGACGCCGCCGCACTGTGCCTGAAGTCGGGCAATGCCGCGATCCTGCGCGGCGGCAAGGAAGCCCTGCGCGCCAACCAAGCCATCGCCGCCTGCGTGGTGAGCGGGCTCGAAGCCGTCGGCTTGCCGGCCACGGCGGTGCAAGTCATCGCCACCACCGACCGCGCCGCCGTCGGTTATCTGGTGACGATGCCGGAATTCGTCGATGTGATCGTGCCGCGCGGCGGCAAGGGCTTGATCGAGCGCATCAGCAAAGAGGCGCGCGTGCCGGTGATCAAACATCTCGACGGCAATTGCCATGTGTATATCGACGACAGCGCCGACCCGGCTAAATCCTTGAAAATCGTCGAAAACGCCAAGACGCAACGCTACGGCACCTGCAACACCGCCGAATCCTTGCTGGTCGCGCAGGCGGTCGCCGCGAGCCAATTGCCGGCGATTGCGGCGATGCTGCTCGCCAAAGGTGTTGCGATTCGCGGCTGCGCCGCGACGCAGGCGCTGGT
>DATETD010000123.1:0-2222 GCA_035283885.1 Rhodocyclaceae bacterium | reverse complement strand
TTCTACACCAGAGGCTTCAACCGCTTCGTTACCTCCACGATTGCTCCGATTGCTACCGGCTGGAGCGAAAGTTGCCGGGCAGGGTTTGCACCTGCTGTGAAACTGCGCCTTTTCACGGCGCACTAAAAGTCGGCGCTGGCGAGACGGCTCTTTGCGCTCATTTCGTTGGCTGCCGCACCCAGGCCGAGCCTGTTATCATTGGCTCGATTATTTTCGATACGAAAAATCTTTCGACCCGACCGACTTCGCTAAGGAATCATCATGGGATTTGCGCAACGTAGCGCCGTCGTTCACACCTACGCCGATTACATCACATGGCCGGCAGACGCGCGCTATGAACTGATCGATGGCGTCGCCTACGCCATGAGTCCCGCGCCGACGCGACGGCATCAGCGGATCGTCGGTCAAGTTTTCCGGCAGATTGCGAATGCGCTCGACGGCGCACGGTGCGAAGCCTATATCGCGCCCTTCGACGTGCGCCTGCCGCAAGGCGACGCATCCGACGCCGCTATCGACACCGTGGTTCAACCCGACATCAGCATCATTTGCGACCCCGACAAACTCGACGAGCGCGGCTGTTGCGGCGCGCCGGACTGGATTATCGAAGTGCTGTCGCCGGGCACGGTCGGACACGATCAAATCGTCAAAAAAGCGCTCTATGAGCGCGTCGGCGTGCGCGAGTATTGGACGGTGCATCCAATTGACAACATCGTCACCGTCTATGTGCTGGAAAACGGCAGCTACGGAAAACCGACGCTACAGGAACTGATCGGCACGACATCGTCGGCGGTGCTGCCGGGGGTGGCGGTTGACTGGCAATGCGTTTAAGCCGAGGTGCGGGGCGATTTGCCGAGATTGCCCGATGAAAAGTCGGCGCTGGCGGGACGGATCGGCTGCGCTACGGCTGCCGATAAAAGCCGAACGACAGATCGCGCACGATTTTCGACATATCGCAGAACCCATCGCCGTCATCGTAGAGTTCTAGCGAAGCGCATAAGGCCTGCGCGCGCGGAATATTCGCTTCGTCGGCGAGCGCGACGGCGTCGAGGTCCGTCAGCGCCAGCCAGGCGCGCAACGCCGGGGCTACTGTGGCGAGCCGAATTTGAATCGCGTCTTGGCGGGCATCTTGCCGCTTGACCGTAAAGTTTCCGCTATCTTCCGGATCGCATAGACTGAAATCCGCGCGCAGGTTGCTTGCTTCGCGTAGCGGCGTCTCCGCGTAAGTGTCGTGCGCCATCCACAGCAATTTGCCGGCATCGTTGCAGCTCATATCGGCGAACGGTTTTTCGGTGACGGCTTCTATCGATGCGTCGTCGAGCGCAGCAAAGCGATGCTGGCCGAAGCGCAGGCGCGCATCCACATGATCTATCGTCGCCCAGTCGAGCAATTCCGCCAGATCGTGGCTGGGATATGCGCTCTTCGTTTCGCAGCCGGGGCGCCAGAATACGCATTTCGCGTTGGGATCATCGACGCGTTTCCAATTGAACTGCATGATGGCGATATTCGCTTTGTCGGTTTGGATCAGGCGATGTCGATTGACGCGGCCGGCGGTTTGCACGATGGATTGACTGCTCGACGGGTCGATAACCGCCCAGTCGAAATCGTGGTCGCGACCGATTTCTTCGACCGGCGTGGCGACGACGATCAGCATCAGTTCCGTACACTCGGGCGCGTCGAGCAGCGCGCGGATTTCGGCATCGGCCCATAGATGCGCGTCGCCGTCGTTGCGTCTCAGCAGAAAATCCAAACGACATTCGATATGAAAGCGTTGGATCGCCAGATGCTGCGAGTGATAGCAGGCGACGCGCGCCTGCGGCAAGGCGCGCGCAAGATGTCGGGCGACGCGTATCGCCGGCGCGATATTCGCCATGCGCACCAGGCCGATGGAGACGCGCTTGCCGCTCGTCGGATCGATCCATGACCGATCATTATGGAGGCGAACTATCGCGGCGCGCAGCGCGTCGAACCAGCTCGCGGTGTCTTTTTTTGCGAGCGTTTGCAAAAACGGGATGCGGTAGCGTTCGCCTTGCAAGGTCGCCAGCATCGCGTCGATATGCTTGGCATAAGCATCGACGAACCCCTCGGCGTCGGCATGCGTCGCTACCGCAGGCGCAATACGGTCGTCGATCAAGGCGGTCTTGAATTCTCCTGCCGGACTCTCCTGACCGTTCAAGCGTGCGCGCATCGTTGCGCCGGTCGCATACGCTTGCCATAGCAGCCTG
>DATETD010000122.1:0-3272 GCA_035283885.1 Rhodocyclaceae bacterium | reverse complement strand
CTGGGTGAATTTGATCGCATTGCCGAGCAGATTGGTCAAAATCTGTCGCAGGCGCACCTGATCGCCGCGCAAGGCGACCGGTAGATCGTGCGGAATGGCGCAGATCAGATCGAGTTCTTTCGCGGCGGCCTGGGTGGCGAACAGCAAGCCGAGGTCTTCGACCAGTTCGCGCAGGTTGAAATCGATCCGTTCCAGTTCGAGTCGACCGGCTTCGATTTTCGAGAAGTCGAGGATGGCGTCGATGATTTGCAGCAGATGCGCGCCGGATTGGTAGGCGGCGGCGGTGAAGCGTTGTTGCTGCACGCTCAACGGGGTGCCGAGCAATAATTCCGTCATGCCGAGAACGCCGTTCATCGGCGTGCGGATTTCATGGCTCATCGTCGCGAGAAACTCGCTCTTGGCGCGGCTGGCGGCTTCGGCGTGTTCTTTGGCGAGGTTCAGTTCGGCGGTGCGCGCTGCGACCAGACGCTCCAAGCCGTCGCGGTAATCGCCCAAGCTCAGGTCGCGCTCTTGAATTTGCCGCAACATGGCGTTGAATTGGTCGACCAGTTCGCCGATTTCGTCGTGGGTGATTTTTTCGGCGCGCATCGAGTAATCGTTGTCGGCGCCGACCGCGCGCGCAACGGTCGCGAGATGGCGAATCGGCTGGGAAACGATACGCTCCAGGCGTCTGGCCAGGACGAAGGCGCCGACCAGCGCCAGGGCGAAGACGAGCGCGCCGAACAGTAGGCTGTCGCGGATTTGCGCGCGCAGTTTGTCGGTGCTGGACTGGATCGCGATCGTACCTAGGGTTTCACGGTCGATGACAATGGGGTGAGTTACGTCGACGTGGTCGTCGTCGAAATGTACGCCGATGTCCATCGCCGAGTGCGGGCGACCGATCGTCGCTTGCGCGTCGAGTTGTTTCCAGTCGAAGTGCGGCGCGCGGTATTCGGCCAGTATCGCGCCGTCGGGCTTGACGGCAAACGCCGCAATGATGTCGGGTTGCGCCTGCAAGGCTGCCAGCGTCTCGGCGGCGGTTTTCTTGTCGTTGAAGGCCATCGCCGCGGTGCTGTTGCGCGCCGTGATCTCGGCGAGCGAGTTCAATCGTTCGCTCAAGCTCGATCGGTAGTGGCGGACTTGATTCAGCCCGACGAACAGGCCGCCGACCAGCAAGGTGAATAGGCTGGTCAGCATCATTGCGCCGATCAGTTTTTTGCGTAGCGACAGTGCGCCGATCGCCGCAAGCAGCGTGTGCGCGTTCAAGGTTTCTCGCGCACGATGCGCGCCAAGCGTAAGAGATTGGCGTTGATGCCGAGTCCGTGACGTGCGGCGGCGTCGAGATTGATTTCGATGGCGATACGATGGCCTTCGACCGCCATATTGACGACGCCGCCGTTTTCGGCGAAACGATCCATGTCGCCGACGGTGAGCACGGCCTGAGTTTTCAAGGGCGCGAGCACTTGGCGCAAGCGTTTTTCTTCGGAGGCGCTGATGAACAGTAGATGACAGGGGGCGATTTGGCCGACGGAGATCAAGCGTTTGATCGTCAGTTCGCGGCCTTGCGCGCGCTTGCCGGCGATCGCGTCGAAATGCGCGCCGAAAGGATCGTCGCCGAGCAGGCAGACATTGAGCGGCGCACTCGGGGCGGAGAACGCCTGCGGCGGCCATTCGACGAAGCGGGTGAAGTTGTAAATGAACGCCGCCTTGGCCGAATATTCGGCAGGCGGCGGCGTCTGCCCTAAGGCGGAAGTCGCCGTCAAGCCGCAAAGCAGCGCCGAAATCGAGAAAGAACGCATATCGGGCGGTGAGTTACGATCCTAAGTCGTCCGCGGGCGCATCAGTAACGCCAAGTGATTTTCGCGTAAACGCCGCGCCTAAGCTCGACATCCGATGTGGGCGAATAAGTCGATAGATATTCTCGTTGCTTATCCTTGAGCAGATTCTTGCCGACCAAGGCGAGTTCGACGTGACGACCGAGAGCGGTGGCGTAACGCACATCGAGCGTGTTCGTGGCGTCGAACGGTATCGTCGAGAAGGTCGAACGAAAGGCGCTCGCGCGTCGCCACCAGAAGTCGATTTGATTTTTCTCGTTCAGGTCGAAGCCCAGCCGCAAGCTCAACACATGGCTAGGCTGTTCGCCGGCGGGGAAATCGGCGCCCAAATAGCCGGAGCTTAACGTCAGACGGCTTTGCGCGCTCGGGCGCCAATCCAGCGTCGCTTCGGCGCCCCAAGTATGGCCCGGTGCGCCATTGTCGGCGACGAACGGCAGGCTCAGGTAAGGCGTTGGCGCGGCAAACACCGGCGTCGGCGCAGCGAGTCTATAGCGTATCGTGTTGGTATAGCGATAACGAAAGCCGGTCAAGTCGATCGATGCGTGCGGGCCGAGTTGCAGGCGGTAGCCCAGATCGAGCGCCGTCAGTCGCTCCGACTTGACGTTCGGATTGCCGAGATTGCTGAGCAGGCTGGGGAAGGGGGATGGCGGTATCGCCGGAACGACCCTGAAATTCAAGCGCAAATCCGTATCGGCGCGCGAGGGGGTGCGCACGGCGCGCGATACGGCGATCCAGGCGCTTTGGCGGCGATTCGGGGTCCATAACATGCGCAGGTTCGGCTGCCATTCCGCGCCGCTGTAGTCGTTCCTATCGACGCGCGCGCCGAGAACGATTTTCCAGCGCTCGGGAACGAGGGTGATGTCGTCATGGACGAAGGCGCCGATTTTTTGCAGCGTGCGTGCGGTGGGAGCGAAGCGGGTGATAAAGCTGCTGGCGGTCGAGTCGCGCGAGCTTTGGTAGCCCACGCCCCAGACGATGTCGTGTATCGACCCATTGATATGCTGCTGAAACTGGATGTCGACCGTATCGCGTTGCTCGCGATACACCGGGCTGAAATCGTTGCGCGTCGTATCGACGTAGGATTGCAGGCTGAACTCGCCGCCGTTGTCTTGTTGGCGACGCCAACGCCCCAGCACGAAGGCGCTATTGAATTTCTTGTCCGAGCGTAGCAACTCGCTGCCGCCGGGGAGGGTGAGCGAGGGGTTGTCGAACATATCGCCGGCTTTGACGTCGGAGAGGTCGCCGCTTAAGAAATAGGTGTCCGCGCCGATGCGCTTATCGAGGCGAAAGCCGGCGCGCGCGCCGCGCCAATGGTCGTTGGCTGCGCCGCCTTGACGTAGCGAATTGGGTTGCGTATCGGCGGCGTGGGCGAAGAGATGCACAAAGCCATCTTCGCCGGCGTCCGTTCCATGGTGTGCGGCGATAGCGGCGCGTTCCTTCGTTCCCAGGCGCGCCGCC
>DATETD010000121.1:0-2759 GCA_035283885.1 Rhodocyclaceae bacterium | reverse complement strand
CGAGCATTTCCGATAAGACCGCGACCGCCGCACCGGGAAAAACCCGCCGACCCGATGGACGGCGCAAATCGACTGCGCATCGCATCGTAAAAACATCGCTCGTTTTTTATCGCATTGCACAGCCGATAGCCGCTAGAATTGCAGCGCGGCTTTCTTCAAGGCAGCGTGAAGCTCAAGGACAATCGCAGTCACTTAAAGGAGAACGATCATGGCAAAAGGTCAGCTACGCGGCAACAAGGAAGCAAAAAAACCCAAAAAGGACAAAACGCCCGCCGCCCCGGCAGGTGGTTTTATGGTTCCGCCCAAGTCGGATAAGTCGGGAAAAACCAAGTCTTGAAATGACGAAAAGCGATGTTGCGCGCGGCGGCGCATCGTTAGCCATCCCACCGGGCCGGTAAGCAAAAGTCGGCGCTGACAAGACGGATAGCTTCCTCGCTCAAGCCTCTAGCCGAGCGAGGTTGCGCACATCCGCCTCGCGTTGCTCGACTCTAAATGCGTAACTTGCGCGATTTTTGACGCAAACCAGGCTATGACTCGGTCGAGTGTTTTTATCGGTCGACATATCGAGATCGCAGCCGCTGCGCCGTATCGAATCCGCCATATGTTTGCGCAAAGCCTCGGGCGCTTTATACGCCCAGGATTTGCGTTGCGCATCCGCCAGGAAGTCGCGCAACTCGCCACACGGCGCGCAAGTGCACGCAACCCCAAGATGATCGCGCCGCCAATCCGTCGGTGGCGCCAGCGGCGCGGCGATGCGCGCCGCAAGATGCCGACGCGCGGCCTGACGCAACGACGCGCCAACGCCATATCCCATCGCCGCCATGGCCGCAGGTACGACCGTCGCGTCGAGGTCGAAGGCGCGCGGCGACGCCAGCACCTGCGCCTCTAGTTCCGCCGAGAGTTCCGTCATCGACGCCGCATCCAGCCGCGCGAACGCCCGCAGCAGATCAAGCACCATTTCCGCCGTCGCAGGAAACACCGGCTTGGTCGTCAATCCGCTCGATGCAGCAACAACGGCGACTGCGGGGACTGCGATGTCCGATGGCATGGCCGCCATCAGCGACTTTGCCGCCGCAATAAAATCTTTTGCATATTCGTCCGCCTGCGGCAATTCCAGGCTGCGCCGCAGCAACTCGGCGCACGCGCTCAAGGCGTTATGCGACGCTCGCCCGAATCTATCGCAGCTCGATAAATTGACCTCGGAGATGCGTCCGATCAGTTCGGCAAAACGCGGCATCGGCAAGAGGACGCCCGCTTGCAGCAACGCCTCGTTATCCATTTGTCGATAAATCCCAGCAGCGCTGACCTCCGTCATAAATCGTTCGATCGTCACTGGATTCTTCAGCCGTCGCAACAAATCCAGCAGGGTCGCGTTATCGTTCTCCTTGCCGTAGCCCCACGGATTCGTCGGCCACGTCTTAAGCATTTCCTCGCTGAGTTGCTGCGCCTCGCGCCACGACGGCGCATCCATGTCGCCGCCCTGTTGCAGCCATTCTTCGGTCATCGAAGCTAGGTACGGCAGGGTCGCCACCACTCCGGCCTGCCCCATCACCGCCAAACGTTGGCGACGCGGCCACAGCACCAGCACCGCGCGATGATAAGTGCGTTCGAATGACGCGCCCTCGTTTCCGGTCGCTTCGTGAAACTCGACATCGTCTTCATCCAAGTCGTCCAACGCTCCCGGCGGGCATATTTCGGCGTTATCGAACGGCAACTGGGCGAATACCGGACGGGGGCCGACCAGAGCGCGCCAATCGGTCAGCGCCGCCGAGCGCTCATAGACCTCGCCGACTTCGAATTCATCGGGTTCATCGCCATAATAGCTGCGACGTGAACGCGGATGATAAACATACTCGGCGCTCCCGCTTTCGCTAATCGACAACAAGGCCAGATACATTTCGCACTGCGCCGACTGCGCCGCCGCCATCAGCACCGGCGTCACGGCGGCGTCTGCGCCTTTCAATGACTCGAGACTGGATTCGGCAGGGGTGTAGGCATGCTCCAACAGATAAATCAGCTTTCTCGGCATTTCGCCGCCGCTGCCGTCGTCACTCCCCCACTGCGTCAGTAAGCGCGCCAATCGTTCCTGCTCGAGCCGATACGTCGGCGGCTGCGGCGCGGCGTCCTTGCCCTGACGCAGCAGGTTATAGATCAAGGTCAGCCGGCAACCCGTCGTCACCGGCAGCACTTCATGCACACAATCCGCATAGAACGCGGCATATCTCGCCTCCGACGGATCGTTGCAACGCATATCGAGCCGCACCTCGCGCTCTTGGTGACGCACCAGCAACTCGCCACCGGTATACGTCGACGGCAGGACGATCACCAGGGTCGCGAACATGCCATCGACCTTCTCCGTGTCGCGATGACTCACAAAGAAACTACATTCGTCATACACCAGCATCTTGTAAAGCGCGGCGTTTACCGCGCCCGTCACGCCTAGCTGGCGCGCCGCATCGGCGACGATCGATTGCAGCGTCTGCGCCCAATGCTTGCCGGAAATCTCGACCTTGGCGGCGTCGATTTGCCAGGTGCGCCTCACCTCGGTGTCGATACGCGTTTCCTCGCCGCGTCCATACGGCGCACGTTCGGCATTCGCCACCAATTGCTCGGCCTGCTGCTTGAGCAACGGCAAGGCGATCGCGCCGACGCCCTCGACCGCCAAATGCGGGGTAAAAATTTCAACCGCGCCATGGGCATAGAAATCGCCGGGCCGCTGTATCGTGGCGAGAATTTGCGTCAGTTCGGTCGTGATCGAT
>DATETD010000120.1:0-6417 GCA_035283885.1 Rhodocyclaceae bacterium | reverse complement strand
GGGAGAACAACCAAACGCCCGTTATCCACCAGCACACCGACGAAGTTTTGCTGATCGACCGTCAATGCCGCTTCGGCGCCAAGGACGTTGAGACAAAGCTGCGTGAGTTGAGACGGATCGAGGCGAGGATTGCCAATGCATTCGCGCATCTCCGGATCGACAACGACCGTCGCCAATTGCGCCAGCGCATTCGACCAAGACGACAATACTGCCGTACCCGTCGCTCCCGATGTGGCCATCTGAAAGGCGGCCTCAGCGTAGGGGCGGGCCAGAGTAACGTTTTCTGCCATGACTGATTAAAGTTCCGACTTGAGTTGGGCCAGCAGTTCGACGTGGGTAGCCGCATCGATCTCCTTGCGAAGAATGCGCTCGGCGCCGGCAACCGCCAACTGAGCGACATGCTCGCGCAAAGCTTCTTTGGCGCGCTGCGCTGCCGCAGAGGCTTCCGATTCCGCCGCTTCGCGTGCAAGCGCAATAATGCGATTGCCTTCGTTGCGTGCTTCTTCGATCAACAGGGCCGCTTGCTTTTCGGCGTTTCCACGAAACTCCGCCGCCGATTCGCGCGCTTTGCGCAATTCGTCGGTCGCCCGTTTTTCGGCATGCACCAGATCCGTCTTGGCCTTATCGGCCGCCGCCAGTCCGTCAGCGATCTTTTGCGCGCGCTCGTCAAGTGCCTTCATGATGGGAGGCCACACGAACTTCATCGTGAAACCCGCCAGGATGAAGAACACAACCAGCTGGGCAAACAGCGTTGCGTTCAGATTCACTTATCTCTCCTTCAGGTGGAGAAGACGATCAGCGAAGAACAAACGGATTTGCAAATGCGAACATCATCGCAATGCCGACACCGATCAGGAACGCCGCATCGATCAGACCCGCCAGCAGAAACATTTTTGTTTGCAGAGCGTTCATGAGTTCAGGCTGACGGGCGGAAGCTTCAAGGTACTTGGAACCCATGATGCCGATACCGATACAAGCACCGATTGCACCGAGACCGATAATCAGGCCAGCAGCCAAAGCGACAAAACCAAGAACGTGTTCCATGAAAACTCCTTATTTACTAGATTGAAAGTTAATTAAAACAAGAACGACCTACAACGAAAAATCGACGAAAAATCAATGGCCTTCGTGCGCCTGGCCGATGTACACCAGCGTCAGCATCATGAAAATGAAAGCCTGCAAGACCACAATAAGTATGTGGAAGATTGCCCAAATCGAGCCTGCGACGACATGGCCGAAGAAGCCGAGTGCCGTTGCGGTGCTCCCCATAAGCGCGATCAGCATGAATACCAGCTCGCCGGCATACATGTTGCCGAATAGCCGCATGCCATGCGATACGGTTTTTGCGGTAAATTCGATGAGTTGCATGGCGAAATTGATCGGGTAGAGCAGCGGATGATTGCCGAACGGCGCGGTAAACAACTCATGAATCCAGCCACCCATACCCTTAACTTTGATGTTGTAGTACACGCACAGCAACAGCACGCCGATCGACATCCCCAAAGTGCCGTTCAAATCGGCGGTCGGCACCACGCGCTGGTAATGTATGCCCATCGCTTCGCCGATCTTCGGCAGCAAATCGACCGGTAAGAAGTCCATGGCGTTCATAAAGAACACCCACATAAATACGGTCAATGCGAGGGGGGCGATAAAACTGCGGTCGCCATGGACGATCGCCTTGGATTGAGTCTCGACCATTTCGACCATGATTTCCATCGCCGCCTGGAAACGCCCTGGAACGCCCGAAGTCGCGCCGCGCGCCGCGCGCCATAAAACCAATAAAACCAGCGAACCCATACCCAAAGACCAGAACAGGGTATCCAAATTGAGAACCGACCAGTCGATCACATTGGCTTGCTTATGACCGGTGCTGGTGAGGTGGGTAAGGTGGTGAACGATGTATTCGCCAGCCGTCGGGGCGTGCGTCGGGATGTGCTCGGTGCCAGATGACATATTCAGGTCTTCAACAAGAACGCAAACAAATTTGCTTTCAAAGCTACAAACAGTCCGACGAGCATGGCGATCCAATGCACGTCGCAATAACGGGTTGCAGCCGCCAAAATTACTAAAGTCGCGACGATCTTGATCGATTCGCCCACCATAAACGTGGCCGCATCGGCCTGACTGCGTGCCGCAGCAGCCGACAGACGTATCGCGAACAGCAGATTCGGCAAGGCATACGCCGCGCCACCGATCAAAACCGATAGCCCACCGCGTATTCCCATCCAGAGTCCTGCCAAACTCGCCGCGACCAAGGTCGCAAGCAATTGCAACAGTACAGCTTTATACATCTTGCCGACCGCAGATCGCCGAAAAGGGCAGGAATATAAGACCTCAATCGTCCAATGTCAATCCTTACTTGCAAATACTTGCAGAGATCGCTTATGGAACAAGAGCTTGGCGTAACGAAAATTAGAATTTTCGCATCTTGAAGTCGTGCTCGATTTTGCAAGGCCGCACCGCAGAGCAGACCCCAGTAGCGTTAAGAATAGTTGTTTATATATCAAGCTATTAGTTATTATGTGCCGATGACGAATCTGTGGATATGTCAAAGTGTACTTTAAAATACAGCTACTTAGCTTGGGTATAAGTGGGTTGATGAATCCTTCTTCGCCGTGTGCGCCGATGTGGGCAATTTTTGGCCGAAAAAGTTTTTCAACGCTTATCCACAATCGACGCACCGGATTGTCCCGACGTTGCGCACAAGCCATTGAGTACAGGGCTTGAAATTTCCCACTGTCTGAGTACAGTTTTTAGTGCTTAGGTCGAGCCGTCTCGCCAGCGCCGACTTTTGCGCAGCGCACGCTCGGGACGCGCATGTGGAGAAGTAGCTTGTATATAAAGATTCATATATAAAACTATTAATAGTTATAAGCTGCGGCTTTTTTTGTGAGCATGTCGTTTAAAGTTTTAAAAATCAACACGTTAACTGCTGTATAAGTCGGTAGAGAACTCGCCGTCGGCATTGTGCGGGTTTGTGGACGGTTTTTTGCCCAGTCGAGGTTCTTACGATTTATCCACAATTCGCCCACCGTCCGCTATAAACTTGTACATAGCATTATCTAGACTAATATTCTCATATTGATCAAATAATTGAGAATTTTTATGGTCTAGTTGCGCCGGATCGACACCGGGCAAGAATATCCTTTGGGGCATAGCAGGGCGCGCACCAGTTGATGCGGCATTTCTTCGTCCCATGACCAAGGGCTGGGATAGACGCCGAGACGTACGCTGGAGATTTTTCCCAGCTTTAAGCCTTCGATATGGTTTTTGAAGAAGGAATCGATCGTCTCCAAGCGACCGCGATGCAGCAACTGGCGCAGTTGTTCAAGTAGGGCTTCTTCGGGATCCGGGTCCGTCGCCGTGACTTCCTGCGGAGCTTCCGGCGACTCCCGCGGCAGACAACGGATGTACTCCGAGAGGAAGCGATCGTTCTCGGGAGCGATCCAGCATTCGAGCGCCTTGATCGGCGCGACCTCCAATGCCCAAGCATGGATTGCGGCGATCGTTAGCGCAATGAAGACGGTTTGTTTGGCGATGGACGGCATGATCCCTCCTTTGGCTTGTCGATAGGAAACGCGAGCTGTCGGCGATAAGCTGCCGGTCGAAATGCCGGCAAAAAATTCTGCGAATCGTTATTCGTCAGCCCGAAACAAGCCGCCGATTCGACCCTCTGCGCTGCTGTCCGGAAATAATCGGGAAGGCGCGAACGATGTCGATCTTGCGGGAGGGCAAGGATTTAATTTAAATCATTTTTCGTTATTAATGTAGTTGATTTTCCTACATCTAGTACCGAAATCATTCGGTACTATGCTTTGTTTTTGCGCTTTGTTTCGTTGTGGTCGATTTCATCTTACACGAAAATTTTAATGTGCGCATCAATCGCGTAATTCTCTCCCGGTCAGTTTGATAAATACGTCTTCGAGATTCGCTAGACGGTGCAATGTGCGTAGATTGGAATTGTTTGCCGCCAAACGAAGTAATTCCGTTGCATCGTTTGTATAACAGAAAGCCGTTTCGCCGCTGACTTCGATTCTTTTCGAATGATCGATAGCTTCGCGCTTTGCCCATGCAGGGGCGTCTTCGCCATAAATTTCGACGACTTGCGGCTCGATTTGCTCGCGAATCAAGTCTCTAGGACTGCCCTCGGCAATCAGCCTGCCGCTATCCATGATCGCCAATCGATGACAAAGGCGTTCCGCTTCATCCATGAAGTGCGTTGTTAACAAGATGGTTTTTCCTTGTGATAACAAACGTTTTAACCTATCCCATATAAGATGGCGCGCTTGCGGGTCGAGGCCGGTGGTGGGTTCGTCGAGGATCAGCAACTCAGGATCGTTGACTAGGGCGCGCGCGAGCGTCAGGCGTCGTTTCATGCCGCCCGACAGGCTGCGGATCGGCGCATTCTCCTTGCCGGCCAGTCCGGCGAATTCGAGCAGTAACGGAATTTTTCGTTTTATTGCCGATTTTTCCAAGCCGAAATATTTTCCATAAATCAATAAATTTTCTGCGGCGCTGAAATCGGGATCGAGATTGTCGAATTGCGGCACTACGCCGATTTTCATACGCGCTTCGCGCGCGCGTTGCGGTATCGGCTCTCCGGCCAATCGAATGGTTCCGGAATCGGCTTGGGTCAATCCCAGGCAACAGCGTAATGTGGTGGTTTTCCCGGCGCCGTTCGGGCCTAATAGTCCGAAACATTCGCCGGGTTTCAGCGAAAAATCGATTCCGGCAACCACGATGTTTTTGCCGTAAGATTTGCGCAGATCGGCAACGGTAAGCGGACTCATAATAGATTCGATATTCGGCGCAATTCGCCATAGCTGTTATTGAGATAAATCGATTACGACAAAAGCCGGCGTCGCGCCAAATTGATCGCGATCGTAAAGGCCAGCGCGGCGATCGCGATCAATGCGAAGACGTGATGAAAAATGTCCGTCGGCAATTTGCCCAATAGTAAGGGGCGCGCCAAAGCGATCGAATGGCTTAAGGGCAGTTCCGCCGCAATCGTTTGCACCAGCGCCGGCAATTGTTCGGTGGGAAAAAATACGCCGCACAGCATCATCATCGGCGTGACGACCAAGGTGAAGTAATACATGAAGAAATCGTAGGAAGGCGCCAAGGCGGTGACGATTAGGCCTAGTGCGGCAAAACATAGGCCCGTCAAAAATATGACGGGTAATGCCCATAAGGCTAAGGGCGAAGCGATCATGCCCAGCAGCGCGACGATCAGCAGTATCGCGCAGCCCGAGAGCGTCGCTTTGGAGGCGGCCCAGAGCATTTCGCCGGCGACGATGTCGTCCAATGCGATCGGCGCATTCATGATGGATTCCCAGGTTTTTTGCACGTGCATGCGCGAAAACGCCGAATACAGCGCTTCGAACGATGCGGCGTTCATTGTGGATGCGCATACCGTGCCGCTGGCGAGGAACATCAAATAGGTCGTTCCACCGAGCGCGCTCTGGGCCGGCAATAGATTTCCCAGACCGTAACCTAGGCCGAATAAATAGATCATCGGATCGGCCAAGTTGCCTAACAAGGACGGAACGGCGAGTTTACGCCAAACCAGAAAATTGCGCTGCCATATGGCGAAAGCGCGTAAGGATAGTTTCGGCAGTAACATGTTCGAAAGTCGGCGCTGGCGGGACGGTCGTGCGAGGGGATACGGCGGTTTTCCGCCGTAGGAGGCTGTCTGCGATTTTTCCGGCGGGCTAGGCTTCGTAGGCGCAACGCTCGAACTCGGCGCCGCGGTCCAGGACATGCGATAGTTTAATGCAAAGCACTTGCCCTTCGTGCAGCATATCGATTTGTCGACCGATACGGAAGGTGCCGACGGGGACGACGATGCTCGGGGGTTCTTCTAAATGGCGATCGGCAGGCAATAAAAAACCGGGTCGGTATTGACCGACGGCATCGCGTTCCGCCGGGCGGATTTTCACGGCGCGAGGATTACCGGGAAATAATTGGATACCGGCGGACAGGGAGTCGCCTTCTTCGCGCAAGGCCCAGCGCACATTGCCTAAAGAGAAATTCTTGTCATTGGCTTGATTGATCGCCACCAATAATCCGGCGCCGACGCGCACGCCCCTTTTCAATGGGCGGGAAATACGCAAACCGGAAATCGATCGATCCAGTAAATTCCAGTCGTCCATGATTTCCCAATTTTCCATTGGCACGGAATCGGCGAGGGACGACGCAGCTTCGTTACGATGGCTGCGTTCGCCGAAAATTTCGAATTCCTCGCGTTCGCGGCGTAAGGTTTGGTCGGAGCGATCGGTAGCTTTAAAGCTTTCGCCGCCCGAAAGATGAAAGTGAACGGCGTCGAAGCCGGCGATAAATCGACAAACTCCACTGGCGGATCGTCTTTCGTGCCGCCGCGAAACGCCGCCTTTGCACCAGCGCGTCAACACACGAGCG
>DATETD010000119.1:0-6217 GCA_035283885.1 Rhodocyclaceae bacterium | reverse complement strand
CAACCGCCCCAAGGGCAGCGTCCGCCTGTCCTACACCCTGGTGGGCGCCCAAGCGGTTCGCATCGTCGTCAGCGACACCGGCCTCGGCATCCCGGCAAGCAAGCAAGAGCGGATATTCACCGCCTTCGACCGCCTTGGATTTGAGAACGGATGCATTGAAGGCACCGGTATCGGACTCTTGATCGCCAAGCGCATCGTCGAAGCTATGGACGGTAGGCTGGGATTTGACAGCGTCGAAGGGCAAGGCAGTTCGTTTTGGGCCGAATTCCCCTTAGCCGAGCCGCACAGCGAATATACCGCGCACCGCCGCAATCTTCGAATATGATGAAAACCGGATTCAAAAACCTGTCCGCGAACGACACGAAAAGCACGAACGAAAAACACGGACGTTTTGACGATGTCGATCATGCGCACGGGGTCAGGTCTCACATTCCAGCATTCTCCGCTCCGCAATACTAGCGTAAAAGTCGGCGCTGGCGGGACGGATGCGCCGGATGGCTGCGGGGGGCGGCAGCGACGTGCGGAGGAGGGATGGGTTTATCCGTTATTATCGTAGCGTATCGCCAGCGTGCTCGCGGCGCCGTGCTGGTCGATGCCGAGCAGGGCGAAGCCGGGTTGAGCCTGGTATCTTTTGCCGGTATTGATGTCGATCAGGCAGTCGGCTTTGACCAGTAGCGTCAGGGCGGCGACTTCGACTTTGCTTAAATAGTCGATATTGTGGAGGCGACAGACCATGCCTTGTTCCATGGCGGCTTCGACCATCGGCAAGAGGGTTTCGATGCAGTCGGTGCAAACCAAGGTGATATTCAGCATGGCGGATTCCGGTCGCTTATTGGGCGACCGAACCTCGTGGCGGCGGTGGAGCGGCTATGTCGGCAATTGTGTCGCAACGCTGCATCGACGAACCTTCGATAAGCACGGCTAATGCCAGCCATTCCAAGGTGTCGCTTTCCGGCATGTCGGCGAGTAACGCGCCGCCGTCGAAAGCGACGACCGCTAAAGACATTTTCTAACTCGGGGGCTGTGCCGGTAGAATGCGCAGCTTGTCCCGTCGCGCCGCCGGCTTAGGTTTTCGGCGCGCAGTTATGAAAGATGATTTATGCGTCAAGCCTCGCCGTCGTCCGCTGCAAACAGTTTGCGTAGAATGTTGGTCACCAGCGCCCTTCCTTATGCGAATGGTGCAATTCATCTAGGTCATTTAGTCGAATATATTCAGACGGATATCTGGGTTCGGATGCAAAAGATGCGTGGCTGCGAATGTTGGTATGTCTGCGCCGACGACACGCACGGCACGCCGATCATGCTGCGCGCCGAAGCCGAGGGAATTTCGCCCGAAACCCTGATTGCGCGCGTTCATAGCGAACATGCGCGCGACTTCGCGGGTTTCCATGTGGCGTTCGACAACTACTACAGCACGCATTCCGAGGAGACGCGCCGCTACGCCGAGGATATTTACGGCAAATTGCTGGCGAAAGGCTTGATCGAGGTGCGCTCGATCGAGCAGTTTTACGATCCCGAGAAGCAAATGTTTCTGCCGGATCGCTTCATCAAGGGCGAATGTCCTAAATGTCACGCCAAGGATCAGTATGGCGATTCCTGCGAGGTTTGCGGCGCGGCGTATGCGCCGACCGAGGTGATTGCGCCGTATTCGGCGGTGTCGGGCGCGCGCCCGGAGTTACGAAAATCGGCACATTACTTCTTTAAATTGTCGGATGCGCGCTGCCAGGATTTTTTGCGGCTATGGACGCAAGGCGGCGATCGGCTGCAAACCGAGGCCGCCAATAAGTTGCAGGAATGGCTCGGGTCCCCCGGCGAGAACCGCTTGACCGATTGGGATATTTCGCGCGACGAGCCGTATTTCGGCTTCCAGATTCCGAATGCGCCGGGCAAGTATTTTTATGTCTGGCTGGATGCGCCGATCGGCTATATGGGATCGTTCGCGAATTTGTGCCAGCGGCGCGGGTTGAATTTCGACGAGTTCTGGGGGGCGGAGGCGACGACCGAGCTGTATCATTTCATCGGCAAGGATATATTGTATTTTCATGCTCTGTTCTGGCCGGCCGAGTTGCAGCACGCGGGTTATCGCACACCCAGCAAGATTTTCGCGCACGGCTTTTTGACGGTCGATGGGCAGAAAATGTCCAAGTCGCGCGGCACCTTTATTACCGCCGAATCGTATTTGCAGCAGGGCTTGAATCCGGAATGGTTACGATATTATTTCGCCGCCAAGTTGAACGGCACGATGGAGGATATCGACCTGAACCTCGACGATTTCGTCGCGCGCGTCAATTCGGATCTGATCGGCAAATATGTGAATATCGCCAGCCGTGCGGCGGGTTTCGTCGCCAAGCGTTTCGATGGAAAATTGTTGTCGGCGCAGACGCTGGGGCTGTTCCGCAGCACATTGCCGACGATCCTCGATGCGGCGGACGAGATTGCGGCTTACTATGAGGAGCGCGATACGGCGCGCGCTTTGCGTCTGGTCATGGCCCTGGCGGATCAAGTGAATCAGTATGTCGATCAGAATAAGCCTTGGCAGTTGGCGCAGTCGCCCGAGCGTAGCGACGAATTGCACCGCGTGTGCACGGTGCTGATCAATGCTTTCCGGATTTTGACGATTTATCTCAAGCCGGTGTTGCCCAAGCTGGCACAACGTGCGGAAGAGTTTTTGAACGTGTCGCCCTTGCATTGGGCGGACGCCGCCCATGTGCTGCCGCCGTCGCATCCGATCAATCCGTATGAGCATTTGATGCAGCGGATCGATGCGAAACAGATCGACGCGCTGTTGGCGGCGAATAGCGCATCGCTGACGCAGGCCGAGGTTAAGCCTGCGCTAACCGTCGCGTCTTCGCCGCAACGGCATGCGCAACATCAACAACATGTGGAGAATCTGGTGCAGGAACAAACGCCAACCGTATCGCCGACGATTTCGATCGACGACTTCGCCAAAGTGGATTTGCGCATTGCGCGCATCGTGGCGGCGCAGCATGTGGCCGGAGCCGACAAATTGATTCAATTGACGTTGGATGTGGGCGAGGCCGAGACGCGCACGGTGTTCGCCGGCATCAAATCGGCCTACGATCCGGCGCATTTGGTCGGGCGCTTGACGGCGATGGTGGCCAATTTGGCGCCGCGCAAGATGAAATTCGGCTTGAGTCAGGGCATGGTGCTGGCGGCGTCCGACACCGATGGCGCAAGCCCAGGGTTGTTCCTGCTGTCGCCCGACAGCGGCGCTTTACCTGGAATGCGAATTAAATAACCCGACGCGGCGATCGAAGAATCGAGATGTTACCTCCCAACGCATTCGAACAGCGAAAGTTCGAACGGCATATGTTGAAGTGGAAGGCGGCGATTGTGTTCGAACGCGCGGGCATCCGCACCGTGATCCACGGCACGACTCAGGATGTTTCCATTATGGGTACGGCGGTGTTGACGGACCGGAATACCGGCTTACCGGAAAAGGTCACGGTCTACCTCGCCGTGCCGCCGCGCAAGGTATCGGACCCGAAGACGGTCGTCGAAGTAGCATGCCATATGCGGAGCATCGTTTTTTCGTCGAATCAAAACTGCTTTCGCGTGAGTTACGAATTCGAGAAATTCATGGGAAATAGCCGTAAAGTTTTAGAGAGTATTTTGTCGGAGTATGTTATATGAGTTCTGATGCATTAATGAGTCCGCATCCGATCGCGTCCAAAATCCATATTATGCGAGGTAAGTGATATGCGCTGTCGTTCCTATGTTGTTTTGTGTTGCTTGACGATGCTTGCGACGTTCGGCTATGCCGAAGACGAGGCGAAGCCGTCGATGCTGACCGGCGATTGGGGCGGCGCGCGCACGGCCTTGGCGCAGCGCGGCCTGGAGGTCGAAAGCAGTTTATGGGTCGACCCTTTGCGCAATCGTGGCGGAATCGAGGCGGGCGGCAAGACCGTGGTGCAATTCGACCTCAAACTCAAAGCCGATTTTGCGCCTATGGTCGGCTGGGAGGGCGGCAGCGGCATGCTGCATGTCTTCGATCTGGCGGGCGCCGGTTTGAATACGCAACGCGTGGGCAGTTTTATGGGGGTGACGAATGTGGAAACGCCGACGCCGACGGCGCGCGTGTTCGAAGCCTGGTTGCAGCAGACGGTCATGGACGGTCAATTGTCGTTTTTGGCGGGGTTGTATCCGATCGACAGCGAATTTTTCGGTTTGGCGGTGGTTCCTGTGGTGTTCGGCCCGATGTATGGGCCTCCGGCCGATTTGTCGCTGACCCGCGGCCCGTCGATTTTCAGTAACTCCGCATTCGGTCTGCGCGCCAAATGGCAGGCGAAAGACCGCACTTGGTATGCGATGGGCGCGGTGCTGGACGGCGTACCGGGCGATCCGGCGCGCCCCAAAGCGACGTCGATCCGTTTCGCCCAGGGCGATGGCGCCTTCAACATCGGCGAAATCGGTTGGCGACCGCAAGCGGATAACGATAAATTCGTCGGCGACGCCAAATTTGCTTTCGGTCTATGGGGCTATAGCGCCAAGGTGGACGACTTGATCGATGTCGATGCGAACGGCGCACCGTTGAAACGGCGCTCGCGTGGCGGCTATGTATTAGGCGAGCATACCCTGCGGCGACTCGGCGACGAGGGCAAGCGGTATATTTCGGGGTTTGCTCGCTATTCCTGGAACGACGGCGCATCCGTTCCCTTGGGCAATGCGCTCAATCTGGGGGGCTATGTGCGCGGGCCGGTGGAGTCGCGTCCCGACGATACGATTTTTCTCGGCTGGTCGCGCGGCGGATTGTCGTCGAAATTCCGCGACCAAGCGGGCGCGGGCGCGACGGCCGCGGCCGAAGAAACATTGGAACTGCAATACCGGGTTCAGCTTTACCCCTGGCTGGCCTTGCAGCCGGTCGTGCAACGCATTCGTCATCCCGGCGGCGGGGCGACGACGCCGACGGCGAAAATTTACGGCGTTCGACTCGAAGTATTGCTTTAAGCGATTTTCATGCAGGCGTTTGCAGCCGGGATCGAAGCGCCTCAGTAGCGGATGCCCGGCCGTAAAAGTCGGCGCGGGTGGGACGGCGGTATCGGCTATCATTCATTCCGCGCGGCGACCGATGCGCACGCCTTGGCCGCCTCCTTTCCCAGGAAATTATTTCGTCGAGCCAAACCGAAATGCATCGCAGAAAACTTCCTATCGGCATTCAAACTTTCGCCAAAATCCGCGAAGCCGACTATTACTACGTCGATAAGACCGGCATCGCCGTCGATCTGGTCGATAGCGGCTCGCATTACTTTCTCTCGCGCCCGCGTCGTTTCGGCAAGAGCTTGTTTCTCGATACGTTGAAGGAATTATTCGAAGGCAATCGCACGCTGTTTCGAGGGCTGGAAGCGGAAAGTCGTTGGGATTGGAGCGTCAAGTATCCGGTATTGCGCCTGAGTTTCGGCGGCGGAGTATTGGGGTCGGTCGCGGATTTGCAGCAGAGTCTGAACGAGCAACTCGCCACATTGGAAGAGCATTACGCCTTGCCGTCGGAGTATCCCGACGCGCGCAGCCGCTTCAAACGCCTGATCCTGCGTCTGGCCGAACGTAGCGGCCAGCGCGTGGTGGTGTTGGTCGACGAATACGACAAACCGATTCTCGACCGTATCGAAGCGCCCGCCATCGCCAGGGAAATTCGCGAAGTCTTGAAAGACGTGTATTCGGTCATCAAGGATGCCGATGCTCACGTCAAATTCGCGTTTTTGACCGGGGTGTCGAAGTTTTCCAAAGTCAGCCTGTTTTCGGGCTTGAACAACCTCGAAGACCTCTCGCTCGATGCGCGCTACGGCGATATCTGCGGTTATACCGAACATGACGTCGATAAGGTTTTCGCGGCGGAACTCGAAGGCCTGGATCGAACCGAAATTCGCCGTTGGTATAACGGCTACAACTGGCTCGGAACCTCGGTGTATAACCCCTTCGACCTGTTGCTGCTGTTTCGCAACCGGCAGTTTCGTCCCTACTGGTTCGAAACCGGCACGCCGACCTTCTTGGTCAAACTGCTCGCACAACGGCGGCAGTTTGTCCCCGATCTCGAACGGCTGATGGCGCCCGAAGCGCTGCTGTCGACGTTCGATGTCGATAACATCCCGACCGAAGCCTTGATGTTCCAGGCCGGCTATCTGACGGTCGCCGGCGCGCGCATGATCCCTGGCCGCATGGAAATCACCTTGCGCTATCCCAATCAGGAAGTGCGCGCCAG
>DATETD010000118.1:0-14619 GCA_035283885.1 Rhodocyclaceae bacterium | reverse complement strand
AATCGGGCCTTGCGAGAATTTGCGATCGAGCATAAAGATGCCGATGTCCCGTTGCAGGCTTGGCGGCGAATGGTGGAGCGGTGCTCTTTTGGCAATTTTGCCGACTTGCGCGCAGTTTTCGCCAGCGCCGATAAGGTGGGCGACAAAATCGTGTTCAACATCGGCGGCAATAAATATCGACTCGTCGCCACGGTGCTTTTTTCCACGCAACAGGTGTTCGTCAAGGCGGTGCTTACGCATTCGGAATATGATAAGGGAGGTTGGAGATGAGCGTTCTCGATATTGTCGCACCGTGGTCTGCGGTCGATCGGGCGCTGTGGCTTTCGGCGCCGATTCGCGACGAGGCTCACTACCGCGAACTTTTGGCGTTTGTCGACGAGTGCTGCGACCGTTTTGGGGGCGATGACGCTCATCCCATTTTCAGCTTGCTGTCGCTGCTGGCCGACCGTATCCGCGAATACGAAGCGCGGGTGCATCCCTGGCCGGATGCGGCAACGCCTGCCGCGGTGCTCGCGTATTTGATGGAAGAGCGCGGTCTTAAGCAAACCGACTTGCCCGAGGTGGGGCCGCAAAGCGTGGTGTCTGCGATTCTTTGCGGCAAGCGGCAACTGAATTTGCGGCAAGTCAAGGCGCTGGCCGACTATTTTCATGTGCCGATGGAAGTGTTCGCTAAGTGATTGCTTCGACTGTCCGCGCGCGCAACTGGCCGCAGCCGCCGTCGATATCCTGGCCGGCCGATTGGCGGAGTTTGGTCAATACGCCGCGTCGATGCAGTTCGCGTGCGATCGCGGCGGCGCGCTCGCGGCTTGGGCGTTTGAAGTCGAGGCCGTCGACAGTGTTGTAGGGAATCATATTCATGATTGCGTATTTCCCCTTCAGCAAGGCGACGATGTTGTCGAGTTCCTCGTCGCCGTCGTTGACGCCGTCGATCAAAGTCCATTGATATTGAATCGGATAGCCGGTGGCGCGCGCATAGCCTTCGGCAAGCTCCACCAGCTCGGCGGGATCGATGCGCGGTGCGCGCGGCAGCAGGCGGCGGCGCAGTTCGGCGCGCGTGGTGTGCAGCGATACCGCCAGCGCGGGTTTGACGGTTTGTTGCGGCAGCCGCTCGAATACGCGCCGATCGCCGACGGTGGAGAACACCAGGTTTTTGTGACCGATGCCGCCCGCCGTGCCGAGCAGGTCGATGGCTGCGAGCACGTTATGCAGATTGTGCGCCGGTTCGCCCATGCCCATAAACACCACTTTATCGACGGCGCGGCGCGCGCGCGCGAGCACCACTTGCGCGACGATTTCCGCGCTGCCGAGTTGGCGCATTAGGCCGTCGCGTCCCGTCATGCAGAACACGCAACCCACCGCGCAGCCGACCTGAGTCGATACGCACAGGCCGTCGCGCGGCAACAACACGCTTTCCACCGTCTGGCCGTCTGCCAGCGCCACCAGCAGGCGGCTGGCGCCGTCCTCGCCGCGATGTTCGGCGCGCAGCTGCGCGAGTCCTTGCAGTTTGGCGCTCAAGGCCGGCAGCTCGGCGAGCAGCCGTTGCGGCAGGAAATGCTCCTGACGGCGGCGACCGCTGTCGAGCGGTTGTGCATGGACCCAGGCGCGCAGCATCCGTGCTTCATGGCAGGGCTTGGCGCCGAGTGCGCGCAGCATCTGGCGTAGCTGCTCGATACGCAGGCGCGCGCCGGATTTGGCGACGGGAGGGGCAAGAGTTTCCGGGGTCATGGCGGCGGGCTAAGGAATGCGGCAAACCGGATTATGTCATGTTCGCCGCGCCATTTTATGCCACAATACCCCTATCGACATTCGCGTGTTCCTAATTATCATGATCGATCGTTCCTTGCAAGACCTTCAAGCCTGGGTGGACTATTTCATCGCAGCGGATATTCCGGTGCTGCGTCATACCATGCAGGAGTTGGACCGATGCCGCGCCAGTGCGGACCGGGTAAGCGCGCGGCTGCTGGCCGGGATTATCCTGCACGACCCGTTGATGACCTTGCGCGTGATGGTGTATTTGGCCAAGCATCGACGGCAGCGGCAGACCACCGACATCACCACGATCGATCGGGCGATCATGATGATCGGCGTCGAGCCGTTTTTCCGCGATTTTCAGCATCTGCCTTTGGTCGAGGAGCAGTTGAAGACCCATCCGCAGGCGATGTTGGGCTTGATCAAGGTCGCCAATCGTTCGTGGCGCGCGGCGCAGTGGGCGCGCGATTGGGCGCTCGTGCGTCACGATCTGGATGTAGACGAAATCACCGTCGCGGCCTTGTTGCACGACCTCGACGAGATGTTGATGTGGAGTTTCGCGCCGAGTTTGGCGATCCAGGTGCGCGATATGCAAAATAAGGATCGCGAACTGCGTAGTGCGGCGGCGCAGACGGCGGTGTATGGGGTCGCCTTATCCGATTTGCAATTGGAGCTGGCGAAGGCGTGGCAACTGCCGGATTTATTGATTATGTTGATGGACCCGCATCATGCCGACCATCCGCGCGTCAGGAATGTGCTGCTGGCGGTCGATGTGGCGCGTCATTCGGCGAAAGGCTGGGACAACCCGGCTTTGCCCGACGATTTCAGCGCGACGTGCAGCCTGTTACGCATCGGTTACGAGCAATTGATTCGTCGCTTAGGCGTAGACGAAGAAACGGCGGAGATGCTGTTGCAGCGGCAAGAGCCGTCGAGCGAAGAGGGCGAGTCGAACGAGGATAGCGTCGCCGAGGATGCGTCAAAGGATGCGCCTTGACTCTTGGAATGCGCTGAATCATCCCTCGGCGGGTTTTCCCGCCAGCATCGCGCGCAATTTGGCGGCGCGGGCGAGTGCGGCGTCGGGTTGGGCGACGGTTTGGCTTTGCGCCGACAGACGTTGCGCGCTTTCGCCCATTTCTTGAATAAAGCGCGAGGGATCGCGCGCGATCCATTCCTTGCCCTGCTTGCGCCGCTCGCACCAAGTGATCGTCAGGCTGGTCTGGGCGCGCGTGATGCCGACATACATCAGGCGACGCTCCTCCTCGATTTTTTCCGCATCCAGCGAGTCGCGATGCGGCAATAGACCCTCTTCGACGCCGATCAGGAAGACATGACGGAACTCCAAGCCTTTGGCCGCGTGCAAGGTCGCGAGTTGCACCGCGTCCACCTCCTCTTGGTTCTTTTCCAGCATCGAGATCAGCGCGATCGACTGGGTCAGTTCGAGCAGGTTCTTGCCGTCTTGCGCGCCTTTTTTGGCGATCCAGTCGGCGAAATCGCGCACATTGCCCCATTTGCTTTCGGCTTCGCGGCCATCCAGGGTTTCGAATAGCCAGGTTTCGTAATTAATCGCATTGAGTATGTCTTGCAGCACGCCGCCGGCGGATTCGGTTTGCGCGCGGACGCTCATACGCTGGATGAATTGGTTGAATTCGCGCAAGGCGGCGTATTGTTTGGCGCCGACTTCGGTCTCCAGGCCCGGCGCGCCTAGGGTGTGAAACAGGCTTTGCTAGCGGCGTCCGGCGGCTTGGCCGAGCGCTTCGAGCGTGCCGCCGCCGATGCCGCGTTTCGGCGTGGTGACGGCGCGAATGAACGCGGGATCGTCGTCGGGATTGGCGAGCAGGCGCAGATAGCAGGTGATGTCTTTGATTTCGCTGCGGTCGAAGAAGGATTGTCCGCCGGAAATCATATACGGAATGCGTTGTTCGCGCAGTTGCTGTTCGATCGCGCGCGCTTGGTGATTGCCGCGATAGAGAATCGCGTAATCGGCGTAGCGCGTGCGGCGTTCGAAGCGATGCGCCGACAGGCGCGAGGCGACCCATTCGGCTTCGTGCTCGCCGTCGCGACAGGTTTGAATCTGAATTTCTTCGCCGTGGCCGAGGTCGGACCAGAGCTTCTTTTCGAACAGCTTGGGATTGTGGGCGATCAGCGTGTTGGCGGCTTTGAGGATGCGCGCGGTCGAGCGGTAGTTCTGTTCGAGCTTGATGACTTTGAGGCGGGGATAATCGTCCTTGAGCAGGCTCAGGTTTTCGCTGCTGGCGCCGCGCCAAGCGTAGATCGATTGGTCGTCGTCGCCGACGGCGGTAAACGAGTCGCGGCCTTCGGTCAGCAGTTGCAGCAGGCGATACTGGCAGCGGTTGGTGTCCTGGTATTCGTCGACCAGCACATGCCACAGGCGGCTGCGCCAGCGTTGCGCAACTTCGGCGTTCTTTTCGAACAGCAGCACCGGCAGGCGGATCAGGTCGTCGAAATCGACGGCTTGATAGGCGCGCAAGGTGCGGTCGTAATCGGCATAGAGTTTGGCGGCGGCGAGATCGAGTTCGTCTTCGGCCAGCATTAGCGCTTCGTCCAGTGTAGTCAGCGAATTTTTCCACAGCGAGATGCGCGTTTGCAGGTAGCGCAGTCGGGTTTTGTCGACGTTGCCGGCGAGTTCTTGGAATAGGGCGGCGGCGTCGGCGGCGTCGAGGATGGAGAACGCGGGTTTGAGTTCGAGCGCGCGCGCTTCCTGGCGCAGAATGCGCACGCCGAGCGCATGGAAGGTGCTGACGGTGAGCTTTTTGGCGCGCGCGCCGATCAGTTCGGCGATGCGTTCCTGCATTTCGCGCGCGGCCTTATTGGTGAAGGTGATCGCGGCGATATGCGACGGCGCGATGCCGTAGCTATCGACCAGCCAGGCGATTTTCTGCGTGATGACGCGGGTCTTGCCGGAGCCTGCGCCCGCCAACACCAATAACGGGCTGTCGAGGTGGCTTACCGCCTCCTGTTGGGCGGGGTTCAGTTTAATCATGATGGTGTGCGCGCCGTCTCGCCAGCGCCGACTTTTCTCGGCGTAGGGAGGCGCTGTGGATGTGTTTCCCGGAAAAGAAAAGCTCCGTAGCCCGGATGACCGGGCTACGGAGCTTTCGATGAACTACGCGCCGACGGGCGGTTTAGCGCAGCTTACCGCGTAAGGGCTTGACCTTGGCGGCGTCCTTGATCGTGACGTCGCCTTGTTTGCCGGCCATGTTGCCGCATTCGCATTGGGCTTTGATGAAGGTCACCGAGCTGATAATGGAACCGCATTCGCATTCGTAATACACGTCGCCGCCGCTGGGGAGCGCGCCGGTGTATTCGATGGGATCGAAACGATAGATACTGCGCATATCGACTTTCATAACGGGTTTTCGCTCCGGAGGTTGATTGACGGATTATTTCTGACGCAGTTCGCGACGCAAAATCTTGCCGACCGGCGACTTCGGCAGATCGGCGCGGAACTCGATATGCTTGGGTCGCTTGTAGCCCGTCAACTGTTCCTTGAAGAACTCGTGCAATTCCGCTTCGGTGACCGAGGGGTTCTTCTTGACGATGAACACCTTGACCGCTTCGCCGGTTTTGTCGTCGGGCACGCCGATACAGGCGGATTCCAGCACGCCGGGATGTTTGGCGGCGACTTCCTCGATTTCGCTCGGATAGACGTTGAAGCCGGAGACCAACACCATATCCTTTTTGCGATCGACGATACGGGTGTAGCCGCGCTCGTCCATGATGCCGACGTCGCCGGATTTGAAGAAGCCGTCCTTGGTCATCACGTTGGCGGTTTCGTCGGGGCGCTGCCAGTAGCCGGCCATCACCTGCGGGCCGCGGATGCAGATTTCGCCGGATTCGCCGATCGGCACGTCGTTGCCGTCATCGTCGCGCAGCGCGATTTCGGTGTTGGGCACCGGCAAGCCGATCGTGCCGGTAAAACCTTTGAGATTGGCGACGTTACAGGTGGCCACCGGCGAGGTTTCCGACAGGCCATAGCCTTCGACGATCGCGCGACCGGTGACGTGCTCCCATTTTTCCGCCACGGTTTGCGAGGTGGCCATGCCGCCGCCGAGCGCCACTTTGAGGTCGGAGAAGTCGAGTTTGACGAAATCCGGATTATTCACCAAAGAATTGAACAGGGTGTTGAGGCCGGGGAAGATGTTGATGCGGTATTTGGAGATTTCTTTGACGAAGCCGGGGATGTCGCGCGGATTCGGAATCAGCAGATTGCAGGCGCCGAGGCGCATGCCGACCATATTGTTCGTCGTCAAGGCGAATATATGGTACAGCGGCAGCGGGCAGACGAACATCAGTTGCGCATGGTTGGCGACGTCGACCAAGGGATGAATCCAGGCTTCGACCTGCATCATATTGGCGACGATATTGCGGTTGAGCAATGTGGCGCCCTTGGAGACGCCGGTGGTGCCGCCGGTGTATTGCAGGAAGGCGACGTCGTCGCGCTTGCGCGGCACGATTTTGAGCTTGGCTTTGCCGCCTTGCGAGATTGCGTCGTTGAAACGCACGGCTTTCGGCAACTTGTATTCGGGCACCAGTTTCTTGACGCGGCGCGCGACGAAGTTGACGATGCCGCCCTTGACGCCACCGAGCAGGTCGCCCAGCGAAGCCAAAATCACATGCTTGACCGGGGTCTTGCTGATGACCTTGTCCAAGGTGGTGGCGAAGTTCTCGAGAATGACGATCACTTCGGCGCCGCTGTCCTTGAGCTGGTGTTCGAGTTCGCGCGGGGTGTACAGCGGATTGATGTTGACTACGACATAACCGGCGCGCAGGATCGCGGCGACGCAAATCGGGTATTGCAGCACGTTCGGCATCATGATCGCGATGCGTCCGCCCGGAGCGATGCCGCGCGATTGAAAATAGACGCCGAGTTTGCGCGAATATACATCGATGTCATGATACGTGAGCGTTTTTCCCATGCAGATGAACGCATCGCGCGATCCATACTTTTTCATGGCTTCTTCGAGCACTTGCGACACCGTTTCGTACTGCTTGACGTTGACCTCGGCGGGTACGCCGGCAGGGTAGTGTTTGAGCCACACCTTTTCCATTCAAATCTCCTATCGATTAATCTTGTCGTGACCTGACGCAAAGGGAAGCATTCTCTCTGCTCAGGTCGAAAACTTATTACCGGCAAACAATCCATCCAATAATGGATTTTCTTGTTTCGTGGCGCAATATTACCCGATTTATGCTTTTATTCGAGCGATTGTGGGCAATGACCGTTATTTTTTCGCCGGATTAGAGCGGAAAACCGGCGTTGGCCTGTAAATCGGCATGGTAAGAGCTGCGCACCAGCGGCGCGCAGGCGGCATGGACGAAGCCCATGGCGAGCGCGCGTTGTCGATAGTGATCGAAAGTTTCGGGCGCGACATAGCGTAGCACCGGCAGATGGTGCGCCGACGGCGCCAAATATTGGCCGACCGTGAGCATTTCGACATCGTGGTCGCGCAAGTCCTGCAATGTGACCAGGAGTTCCTCATCGGTTTCGCCCAGGCCGACCATCAAGCCGGATTTGGTCGGCACGTCGGGGCAGCGCCGCTTGAAGTCGCGCAGCAGTTGCAAGGAATGGGCGTAATCGGCGCCGGGGCGCGCTTGTTTATACAGACGCGGCACGGTCTCCAGGTTGTGATTCATGATGTCCGGCGGCGTGGCGGCGAGGATCTCCAGCGCGATCTCCAGTCGACCGCGAAAGTCCGGCGTCAGCACTTCGATGCGCGTTGCGGGCGATAGGCGACGAATTTCGCGAATGCAAGCGGCGAAATGCGTCGCGCCGCCGTCACGCAAGTCGTCGCGGTCGACGCTGGTGATTACCACATACTTAAGCTTGAGCGCGGCGATGGTGGCGGCCAGTTTATGCGGCTCATCGGCGTCCGGCGGCAGCGGTTTGCCGTGACCGACATCGCAGAACGGGCAACGTCGCGTGCATAGGTCGCCCAGTATCATAAAGGTCGCCGTGCCGTTGCCGAAGCATTCGCCGATATTTGGGCAACTCGCTTCTTCGCATACGGTATGCAGATGGTGTTCGCGCAGCGTCTGCTTGATTTCGCCGAAGCGACTGGCGCTGCCGGCGGCTTTGACGCGAATCCACGCGGGTTTTTTGAGCGGCGAGGCGGCGGGTGCGACCTTGATCGGGATGCGCGCGGTCTTGGCGGCGCCGGTTTGCTTGACGGGAGGGGAGGTTTCATCGCTCATGATATTAGCGTTGTTCCAAATGTCGTATCAGATGGGCAGCCAGTCGTTCGGCGATCGGTGCGAGCGCGCCGCGATAGCCGAGCTCGCGCAGTTGCGTAACAGCCAGGCCCGGATAGCCGCAGGGGTCGATGGCGGCGAATGGGGTCAGATCCATATCGACATTGAGCGCCACGCCATGATAGCTGCAACCGTGTTTGATGCGTAGGCCGAGCGCGGCGATTTTGGCGCCGTCCACATACACGCCCGGCGCGCCGTTTTTGCGTTCGGCGCGAATCGAGAGCGGCGCTTCGGCCAAGGCATCGATCACCGCTTGTTCGATGCGATCGACCAAGTCGCGCACTTTGAGTTCGCGTCGCCGCAGATCCAGCAATGGGTAGGCGACGATTTGACCGGGGCCGTGGTAGGTGATTTGCCCGCCGCGATCGGTGCGCACCAGTGGAATGCCGATCTCGCGCAACAGATGCTCGGACTTGCCGGCGAGGCCTAGAGTGAATACCGGCGGGTGTTGGCAGAGCCAGAGTTCATCGGCGTCGTCGGTGCTGCGAGTGCGCGTGAATTCCTGCATCGCGGCGCAGGTGGTCGCATAGTCCGCTTCGCCCAGCGTGCGAATAATCACAGCACCACTTTGACCATGGGATGGGCGGTCAGCGCGCGGTAGATCTCGTCGAGTTGCGCCTGCGAGGTGGCGCGCACCGTGCAGGTCAGCGCCAGATACTTGCCGCCCGACGAGGGGCGCATCGCCATCGAGGCCGGATCGAAGTCGGGATCGAAGCGCCGCACCAGATCGGCGATCGCCTGCGCAAAGCCCGGTTGCGCCATACCCATCGCCTTGATCGGGAAATCGCAGGGGAAGTCGAGCAGCGACGGCTTATCCATGGCGCATCACCGTGTTTTTGTAGTCCTGATACCAGGCGTACATGGCGCGGAAGATCGGGCCGGGGCGGCCAGCCGTCGCGCCAGCGCCGACTTTTCGGCCATCCAGCTCGACGATCGCCAGTACTTCGCGCGTCGTCGACGCCATCCATAACTCGTCGGCGGCGCGGGTTTCGGCTTCGCTAATATCGCGCACCGCAAACGGCAGGCCATGTCGCTCGGCCAGTTCGAGGATGACGTCGTAGGTGATGCCGGGCAGCATGCGATGGTCTTTGATCGGCGCCAGCAATTCGCCGTTTTGGACGACGAAAATGCTCGACGCCGAGCCTTCGCTCAACACGCCGTCGCGAAACAGCAGGGCTTCGGCGCAGCCGGCGGCGACGGCCTGCTGACGCAGCAGGCAATTCGCCAACAGCGAGGTGACTTTGAGGTCGCAACGCAGCCAGCGAATATCCGCCGCCGTCAGCGCCGCGATGCCGTGGTCGACTTGGCTTTGCGGCGGGGTGAGCAGCGGATCGCTCATCAGCACCACGGTCGGGCGTATTTCGGTTTCGGGCGGGAAGGCATGGTTGCGCACCGCCATCGGCCCGCGCGTCACTTGCATATAGATCGATTGATCCGGCGCATCGGCGCGCGCCGCCATCTGCATCGCGATGTCGGTCCATTCGGCTTCGCTATGCGGATTGCTCAGTTGGATGCCCGTCAGGCTTTGCTGCAAGCGCGCGAGATGCTGGGCGAGGCGAAACGGGCGGCGCGAATAGACCGGGATCACTTCGTACACGCCGTCGCCGAATAGAAAGCCGCGATCCATGATCGAAACCTGGGCGGCATCCATAGGCAGCCATTGGCCGTTGAGATAGACAATCGACATGATGGCTTTCGTTTTATTTGAAGTAGAGGCGCAAACTATCCCAGATTCGTCCGAATAAACCGGCGATCGGCACCTCCTCTTGCGCCAGCACCGGATATTCACCCCAGGATTGGCCGCCGACATACAGTTTCAGCGTCGCCACCACACTGCCCTGCGCAACCGGAGCGATCAAAGGTTGTTTGCTTTCGAGTTGCACCGTCACTTTGTCGCCCATGCCCTTGGGCACGGTCACGATAAAGTCGCTATTGAACCCGGCCTTGACGGTATTCTTGGCGCCCTTATAGACGCTCAGTTGCGATACGGCGACGCCTTTGTCGTAGAGCTTGACCGCGTCGAGCGCCGTGAAGCCCCAGTTGAGCAGGTTGAGCGAATCGCGCGCGCGGATATCGTCGGACGGCGTGCCTAGCACGATCGAAATCAGCCGACGCGGGCCGCGTATCGCCGTCGCCGCCAGGCAGTAGCCGGCGGCATTCGAATGGCCGGTCTTCAAACCGTCCACCGAGGGATCGACCCATAACAAACGATTGCGGTTATGCTGACGGATACCGTTGTAGGTATATTCCTTGGTCGCATGCAACTGATGGGTTTCGGGGTGGTCGCGGATCAAGGCGATCGCCAGTCGAGCGATGTCGCGCGCCGTCGAGTAATGACGCGGCTCGGCGTTGTCGAAAAAACCGCTGGCATTAAGGAAGTGTGTGTCGTTGAGTCCTAGCCGCTGCGCGGTGCGGTTCATCATCCCGGCGAACGCGTCTTCGCTGCCGCCGATCGCTTCGGCCAGCGCCACCGAGGCGTCGTTGCCCGACTGTATCACCATGCCTTTAAGCAAGTCCTCGACCTTGACCTGACCGTTGACCGGCACGAAACTACGCGACCCCTGCGTGCGCCAGGCGCGTTCGGACACTACAATGGGTTGTTGCAAGGACAACGTCTTCTGCTTCAGCGCTTCGGCCACCAAATACGTAGTCATCAATTTGGTCAGCGAGGCCGGCTCCAGCTTGGCGTCCGGCTCGCTTGCGGCCAGCACCTGACCCGTTGCATAGTCCATCAGTATCCATGCGCGCGCCGACAGCGCAGGCACGGGAATGGTTTGAGCATGAGCGACCCATGCGGTTAGGAGGGTCAGTAAGAAAGCGATAATGTGCATAGAGATCGATCGGATGAAGCGGAAAGCGCGAATTATAATCGCGCCGCAAGGCTCGATCGGCGAGTTTTCGCGCGGCGATTTTTCCTGTCGATGCGAGGAAAGATCGTGTCGATTCGGCGCTCGGCAAATATAATAGGCGGCTTATACCCACTCATATCATAGGAGTCAAATCACCATGCATGCAAAACCGCTGGCAACACGGCTCAAGTCGGAATTTCCGATCGGCAGCGTCACGGAACCCTCGCCGCTCCAACCGGGGAAAATCGTTATTTCGGACGCAGTGCATGTGCGCGTACCCTTGGATAACAGCTTTCCTTGCGTCGTGACTCGACAATCGGACGGGTCGTTCGTCGCCCTGGATTCGAAGAGCTCGTTTCCCGCTTTGGTCAAAGACATTAAAGATGCGTTGCGTAGCGCCAGTAAATTCGGCGAGAAAAGCAAAGATTCGCGACTGCGCTGATTGGGCGGTCGCTGGATGTCGTCATGTGTGCAGCAAGCGCTCCGCCGCCAACAGCAACATAAACAGCAAGGCTGCGAGCAGCGCGCCGATGCCGACGCGTTTAGCCAGCGTCAGATAGCGCGTTTCGCCGCTCGCGAGCCAAGCGATCAGGCTGCTGCCGACGATCAGCGCGACGAGTAGGCCGAGGATGCGGAATAACGCCATGGCTTATGCCTATGCGCGTTGCGGCATCAACGGCGGATACAGCGCGACGATGCGCTCGGGGGCGGGGACTAGTTGGTAGCTGGCCCATTCCCAGGCGCCGGCGTCGAGCAGTAAGGCGCGCAGCAGGCGGTTGTTCAGCGCGTGGCCGGATTTATGCGCCGAGAACGCCGCGAGCAGCGGATGGCCGACGATATATAGATCGCCGATCGCGTCGAGAATCTTGTGTTTGACGAATTCGTCGCGATAGCGCAGGCCGTCGTTGTTGAGCACGCGGTATTCGTCCATCACGATCGCGTTTTCGAGGCTGCCGCCTTGCGCCAGTCCTTGTTCGTGCAGCGACTCGACATCCTGCATGAAGCCGAAGGTGCGCGCGCGTGCGATTTCGCGCGTATAGGATTGGTCGGCGAAATCGATGCGGGCGCTGCAACCGGTGTGGTTGATCGCCGGATGGTTGAATTCGATCGAGAATTCCAGGCTGAAGCCTTCGTAAGGATCGAGGCGCGCCCATTTATCGCCGTCGCGCACTTCGATCGGTTTGACGATGCGCATGAATTTCTTCGCCGCGCGCTGCTCTTCGATGCCGGCGGATTGCAGCAGAAACACGAAGGGCGCCGCCGACCCGTCGAGAATCGGCAGTTCGGCGGCATTGATATCGACGTACAGATTATCGATGCCGAGTCCGGCCAGCGCCGACATCAGATGCTCGACGGTGGAGACGCTGACGCCGTCTTTTTCTAGACAGGAGGCGAGGCGCGTATCGCCGACGCTCATCGGGTTCGCCGGGATTTCGATCGGCGGGTTCAGGTCGACGCGACGGAAGATAATGCCGATATTCGGCGGCGCGGGGCGCAAGGCCAGCGTGACCTTGGCGCCGGTATGCAGCCCGACGCCGGTTGCCTGGACGATCGATTTAAGCGTGCGTTGTTTCAGCATCGACTAAGCTCCGTTTGAAATATCCGCTCGATACTATCATGTGAAGGTCGCAGCGGTTGGGCTGAAATAACCGGGGTTTAGGCATCCGTCTCGCCAGCGCCGAGTTTCGAAGGCGCGTCGGGCGATGTGCCTTCGTTGATGTCGTAATACGCTAAAAACATGTCGACCGCCGCATCCGTCACCTGTTGCCGCATCGGCGGCGGCAGCGGCGGTTGGCCGAGGGCGATTTGCGGCCAGAAAGCGAAGCCTTTCACTAGGCTTTGCAATTGATGGGCGGCGAAGCTAGGATCGACGGCTTTCAGCTTGCCGTCGGCTTGCGCCGCGCGTATCCAGCGGCTGACGCCGGCTTCGCGATCGTTGAGCTTGGCGATCATTTCCTGGGCGCGCTCGGGCGAGTGGATCGCGGCGGAGATCGCGACGCGCGCCAGATCCATGAAATCCGCGTCGTTGAGCATATTCATTTTCGACTGCATCAATTCCTGCAACTGCACTCTCAAGCTGCGGTCGCTGCGGTAGGCCAAGTCCAACGAAGACATGCTGCTGTCCCATAATTGCAGCAATATCTCGGCGAATAGTTCGTCTTTGCTCGGGAAGTGGTTGTATACCGTGCGCTTGGACACCGCGGCGCGCGCCGCGATCCGATCCATGCTGGTGGCGTCGAAACCGTTGGCGCGGAACTCGGCGATGGCGGCCTGGACGATGGCTTCGCGTTTTCTGTCGGTGAGTCGCTGGGAAGGCATAGTGCGTCTGACGATGGCGAGAAAAATATTTTACACCAAGCAGTTTACTTTTTATAAATGGAAACTATACTGTGCAGTGTAATTTTATCGCTAGCCCACTCCCGCTTTCACCCCGGTTCAGGAGATTCGACGATGATGACTTCGACAGCACTCGACACCGATCGCGCTATCGCGCCATTGCCCAAGGACGGGCTGCTCCAGTCCCTTCGCCTCGCTTGGCGCTTCTTGTTCGACAAACCCGCCGACACCCAGCCGCTGGGGTCGATTCCCGTGCTGACGCTAACGCGGGCGCAGTTGCTGGCGGCGCCGAACGAGACGTTATATCGGCTTGGGCATTCCACTGTGCTGCTGAAGTTGCGTAATGGATTTTGGCTGACCGATCCGGTGTTTTCCGCGCGGGCGTCGCCCTTGCAATGGATCGGGCCGAAGCGTTTTCATCGTCCGCCGATCGGCATCGAGGGACTGCCGCCGCTCAAAGGGGTGATCTTGTCGCACGACCATTACGACCACCTGGATCGCGCCGCGATTTTGCAATTGGCCGACAAGGTCGAGCATTTTCTGACGCCCTTGGGCGTGGGCGATCTGTTGATCGCGTGGGGCGTGACGCCGAGTAAAGTGCGGCAACTCGATTGGTGGCAAAGCGCCGAAGTCGATGGGCTGCATCTGACGGCGACTCCGGCGCGGCATTTTTCCGGACGCGGTTTGTTTGATCGCAACCGCACGCTTTGGGCCTCTTGGGTGGCGATCGACGGCGATTTGCGCGTGTTTTTCAGCGGCGATTCGGGATATTTCGATGGCTTCAAGCGCATCGGCGAACGCTATGGGCCATTCGATCTGACGCTGATGGAGACCGGCGCTTACGATGCGAACTGGCCGGGCATTCATATGCAGCCCGAGCAGACCTTGCAAGCGCATCTCGACGTGCGCGGACGCTGGCTGCTGCCGATCCATAACGGCACGTTCGATCTGGCGATGCACGCTTGGCATGAACCCTTAGCGCGTATCGTTGCTCTGGCGGCGGAGCAAGGCGTTGCGATCGCCACGCCGCAGATGGGCGAAGCGCTCGACCTACGCAAACCCCATGGCGGGCAGCGCTGGTGGTCGGAGGTGGCGACGCGCAAACCGCTGAAAATCGCCACGCGGCAAACCGATACTATCGAAATAATTTCTAACGCATCATTGCAAGGAGCGAACAAATGACTGCATGGACTATCGACGACATTCCCTCCCAGGCCGGCAAGCTGGCGTTGGTTACCGGCGCCAATAGCGGTTTGGGTTATGAAACTGCGTTGGCGCTCGCGGGCGCCGGCGCGGAAGTGATTTTGGCGGCGCGCAATGCGTCTAAAGGAGAGGAGGCGATGCGCCGCATTCGCGCGCAATATCCTTACGCCCAACTGCGCTTGGAACGGCTCGATCTCGCCCGTCTCGCCTC
>DATETD010000117.1:0-3331 GCA_035283885.1 Rhodocyclaceae bacterium | reverse complement strand
TACCCTAGGCGTGCGTTGGGATGTGTGCGCCAACGTCGCACTCAAGGCGCAATGGGATGCGATTCGCGGCGATGCAAGCTCGGTATTTCCGTATCGCGGCGATAAACCCGGCTGGGACGGACGCGCGAATCTGCTGAGTTTTACGGTCGATTTCACTTTTTAGCGATGAAACTAGGTCCGATTTTATTTCCGTTGGCTTTAGCGCTCGCCGCGTCGATGCCGAGCGCCCATGCCGATACCGTCGTGGTCGCCAACGCCAAATCCGGCGTGTTGCGGCTCACGCGCGACGATGTGATCAAAATTTATCTGGGCCGCTATCGTCTGCTGAGCTCGGGGATCGGCGCCGAGCCGATCGATCTACCCGACGATGCGCCGCTCAAGGAACATTTCTATCGTCATTTAGTGAATAAAAGTCTGGCGGAGATCAACGCCTATTGGGCGCGGCTGATTTTTTCCGGCAAAACTCAGCCGCCGATCATGCTGCCCAGCAGCGACGAGGCGCTGAAAATCGTCATGCGTCGCCCCGGCGCCTTGGCCTATGTCGACCGCAGCAAGGTCGGCGAACACCTCACTATTGTGTATGAGCTTGGCGATTAAGCAAAACTCCGGCGCGCGCTGGTGGAAAGGCATCGTTTTCCGCACCCTGAGCGCGATCGCGCTGACGACCCTGCTGCTCGGCGGCGCGTCGAATCTGATTATTCGTCAGTTGGTCACGGATCGCGTACAGGCGCAGGCGGTGCAAGGCTTAGGCGAATTGATCGACTCGGTCGAAAGCACCGCCAGCGTCGCCTGCTTCGCCAACGACGAACAATTGGCGATGGAGGTGGCGCAAGGACTGTTGCGCAACAGCGAAGTGCAAGGAATCGTCATCCGCTCGAACGACAAGGAATTGGCGCGTATCGAACGCAAGGAGCGCAGTACATCCGATATCGCGCCGATGTTTCGTTCGTTGGGATCGCCGTTCAAGAAAGACGAGACGATAGGCCAGATCGAACTGCATGCGCACTGGGACGCGATCTACCAACGCGCGGCAGAAAACGGGCGCTATGCGACGATACTGCTGACGGCGCAGTTGATGCTCGTCATCGTCGGCGCCGCCGGCATGGTGTTTCTGGTGGTGGTGCGCCCGATCAAGGCGATCTCCGACCGGCTGCACCGACTCGATGCGACCAGCGGCAAAAGCCTGCGCGTGCCCGAAGGTCACGAACAGACCGAATTGGGACGCCTGGTCGACGATATCAACGAACTGACCGGACGTTTGGTCGACACCTTGGATCAAGAGCGCGATTTACGCCGTCGGCAAGAGATCGACCAACGCAAATATCAGGATCTATTCGCGCATACCCCCTCGGGCATCTTTGTGGCCGACGGCGACGGGCGGCTGGAATCCTTTAACCCAGCGTTTATCGAACTGACATGGTTGCCGGCGATGGCCGAAGATAGTCCGCGCTTGCTCGACCATGCCGGCTGGGAAAACCCCGCCGCGCCGATCGAATTGCTGCGCAGCAGTTTGCTCACCCATGCCTCCTGCTCCGGCGACTTTCTGCTGCGGGGGCGACGCGGCGACGAACGTTGGCTGCATCTGGCCATCACGCCGCTCGGCGACGGTAGCGCCCAAGGCACCGTCACCGATATCACCTTGCGCAAACGCGAAGAACTTTCAGCGCGCCGTCTGGCCATCACCGACTCGCTGACCGGCTTGAACAATCGCGAGGGGCTGCATCAAGCCTTCGACCAACTGGGCCAATGCTTCGCGTTGATCGTCATCAATCTCGACGGCTTCAAGCAAATCAACGACGCCATGGGCTTCCCCGCCGGCGATCAAATCTTATTGAATACCGCCACGCGCATCCGCCTACTGAGCCAGCCCGACGATTTCCTCGCGCGCATCGGCGGCGACGAATTCGTGCAAGTGATGGCGAATGCTCAGGATCGAAGTCAGGCAACGGCGCGCGCCGAGGCCTTGCTGACCGAATTGGCCCTGCCCTACCCGCTCGAAGCCGGGCCGATCCTGCTCGGCGCCACGCTAGGGATCGCGTTCTATCCCAACGACGGCGCCGACCTGCATCAATTGCTGCGTAGCGCCGAGCTGGCGCTCAACGGCGCGCGTCAAGCTCGCGGGGCGGCGACCCACGGCTATCGCTTCTTCGACCCGAGCTTGCAGACCGAAGTCGAACATCGACGTCGGCTCGAAGACGATCTGCGCCAAGCCGTTGCGGCGCATGAACTGCGGCTGGCGTTTCAGCCAATTGTCGATATTCATGCCAATAAACTGGTCGGCGCCGAGGCGTTGCTACGTTGGCAGCATGCCGAACGCGGTTTCGTTTCGCCCGAAATTTTCATCCCGCTGGCCGAAAAAATCGGCTTGATCGGCGAAATCGGTCGCTTCGTGCTCGGCGAAGCCTGCAAGCAAGTCGCGCAGTGGCGGCGCAACGGCATGGATGTTTATGTATCTGTCAATGTTTCGGCGCGCCAGATTCCCGACGAATTGCCCGCGATCGCGGTGCAGACGATGCTTAGGCGTCATAAATTGCCGCCCCAAGCGATCGCGATCGAAATCACCGAAGGCGTGCTGATGAGCGATATCGCCGTCGCTCAGCGCTGGATCGAGGAGCTACGCAGCGCGGGCTTGCGGATTTACCTCGACGACTTCGGCACCGGGTATTCCTCGTTGTCCTATCTCAAGCGTTTTCCGATGGATACGGTCAAAATCGACAAGTCCTTTATCCGCGACATGGGCGCGGACACGAGCGACCGCGCCTTGGTCGAAGCCATCGTCACGATGGCGAGCAGCCTGGGCTTGAATGTCGTCGCCGAGGGCGTCGAAGAGCTGGCGCAACTTGCGCTCTTGCGAGAAATGGGCTGTACTTACGGCCAGGGTTACTTGTTTTCACGTCCGGTCGCCGCCGCCGATTTCGTCGCCACCGCTACGCGCATCGACGCCGAACTGGCGCTGCCAATGCCATCCCCGTCGCCATCCGTCCCGCCGGCGCCGACTTTTCGCTAGCATGCCGGCAAATTCAACCACGTCAACAAAGGTACTACCGCCATGAACATCCTGAGAAACACGGCTTTCGCACATATTTTCGTCGGCGCAGCGATGGCGGCCATCGTCGGCGTCGGCCATGCCGATGACGCTAAAACCGCCATCGGCGGCGGACTCGGCGCGGCGGCCGGTACGGCCATCGGCCAATCCATCGGCGGTAAGACCGGCGCCGTGATCGGCGGCGCGGTCGGCGGCGCCACAGGCGCTGCCGCCACGACCAAAGGCCCGGCGCAAAGCACTGCGGCGATCGGCGGCGCTCTAGGCGGCGCGGCGGGTGCCGCCGTA
>DATETD010000116.1:0-10484 GCA_035283885.1 Rhodocyclaceae bacterium | reverse complement strand
GGGCGATCTTGCTGGAAAGCAAAGCCGTTGAGATGGCAACGATCCTCGGGCAACAGTTCCGAAATAAACGGCGGTTGCCACAGCGGCGAAAAGCTATAGGTGCCGTTGCAACGCGCCAGGCAGGAGAACTGCGTGTTGGCGAAAACGACCGACTCCCCGCAGAGTTGAATATCGTGCGCGCGGCAATTGCCGGTGATAAACACTGCGCGCGGCGCAAAGACCGCATCGTAACGATCCGGCGCCGGCGGATAACTGGCAGCCATATGCGGCGCATTCGAAAACAGTGCGATCGAGCGACGCGACGTCACCGCGAGTCGATTGCCGACGACATTGACGCCGAAAGGATTGTGGAACGGTATCGCCGTCGCACTCAGCCGACCGCCTTCGGCGCCGAGGCAAAACAACCTGAATGCACTGGTGCTGACCACCAACGAAATCTTCGCCTCGTCCAAAATATCGACGATATCGCCGTAGACCGAGATAGCGCCATCCTTATCGCCCGGAAACGGGGAATCGAAACCTACGGTTTTTTCCATGGGGAAACAATCCTTCTACCGAAAAGCGCTTACCCACAGACGAGGATTAACGTAAATATATAGCGACATGCAAGGGAACGAGCCGATAGAGAAAATCATTCAGACATTCCAGCTTCAGTGCCGATTGGGCCGGATGCATTCGATCTCGACGCCGACCAAATCGATAAGATCGAGCCATGGTCGGTCAGCGGTCACTGCAACGGCGCCGAGCGATTGCGCCAGAGCAAGACAGCAGCGATCCCCAAGCGAAAGGCCAATGGCGCGCGTAATCGGTCGCAATAGACCTGCCCGGTAGGCTATGTTTTCATCCAGCGGAACGATTTGCACGTCGAAACTCTGAGCAATAGACTCTATCTGCGCTCGCTGCATGCCTGCATCGGCACACTTGGTCGCAAATTCGGCCAGATTGACGGCGCCGATGAGACATTGCTGGTCCGTCAGTAGCATCTCGATCCGCTTGCCGCCAGGTTCTTCGTAAAGCAAAGCCAGCAGTGCCGAAGTATCGAGAACGTAGGCCGGCATCTTAACCCACCTCTCGCTCTGCTTCGGCGCGGCGCTCGGCAATCAGTTCATCGACTACGGAGCGCCCCTCCTGCTTGGGGAAATACTGTTGAAATAGCTTGCGCGCCCGTTCGAGGCGCGCCTTGCGCGTGGTCAATCGCGCCTCGCCATCGACGAGTTCCCATAAAACAGCATCGCCGTCCTTAAGCCCCAAGATATTACGAATTTCAACGGGAACGACAACCTGCCCTCCCTCCGACAGTTTCATCCGAATCATGACTTATCCACCATTCGTCGAGAAAAACACCATGTTATAGGCAACGACACTCCAGCAACAGAGCGACTGCCGCCGCCCTTCGGCAACAAAGCGCGCGGCGAATCGTTCATCATTTCCCCGGCGGCGGCGTCAGATCGACTCGCCCGCTCATTCCGGCGATCAACTCGGCATAGCGACCGTCGATGGTCGCCACCAGCTTAACCGATTGACTGACCGGATCGACGCGCGCGCCGATGCGCTGCACCTTAGCCGGATAGTTCTTGCGGGTTTCGTCGATACCGACCTGAAATGCATACCCCGGCTTGATCCAGGCCAGCCATTTGCTCGGCACGAGGAATTCAAGCTCCAATACGCTGTCGTCGATGATTTCCATGATCGCCTGGCCGGGCTGCACATATTGCTGTTCGCGCACCTTCTGCTCGGCGACGCGACCGGAAAACGGCGCGGCGATAGTGCATTTGGCGAGCATAGTGTTCGTCGCCGCGACTTCGGCGCGGTTTTTCATGACTTCGGCTTCGGAGACATCCAACTCGACCTTGCCGATCGAATTGAGCTCCGCCAAGCGCCGATTGCCTTCCCAGGTTTTATCGGCCCCGGCGAGCGCGGCGCGCGCTTTATTCAGTTGCGATTGCTGCAACGAACAGTCGAAGCTCACCAAACTTTGCCCGGCTTTGAAGCGCCCGCCTTCCTGCACCGGCAAGCGGTTGATCTTGGCGCCGATTTCGGCGGCTAAGGTGGTGTAGCGATGCGGCGCCAGTTGGGCGCGAATTTCGCGCTGCTCCAGGCTGGACGGTTTGGCGGGCGCCGCCGGACCGCGTTGGGGGTCGATCGCCGCCGCCGGCAGGGCGTAGAGCGCGCACGACAGGCAAAGCATGCCGATCCAATGCGCACGCGAAAGCGGACGCAGGTTTCCTTGTAAAAACAAAAACATAGCTCAACCCCCGCCGACGATATACGCCTGTGCTTGCTCCATGGGAACTGCGGATTCTGCGGGTTGCGCACGTTCGACATTATCGATCTCGCTCGCAACGATCTCGCTCGCAAAAGTCGGCGCTGGCGAGACGGCGGCTTCGTTCGCCGCTGCAGCGGCAGCGGCAGCGGCAGCGGGTACGCTAGGCGCAGGCTCGCGCACCGGCAGTTCGCCACTCGCCCAACGCTTGAGCGCGGCGGAAATCGCGCTTTGCAACTCGGCCAAACTCATGTCCCGCACGCTGCCGAGTTCCGGCTCCATGCCTAAGGTCGCTTGAAACTTGCTCGCGGCGGCATGCGCCTGGGCCAAGGCCTGGTAGCGACGCAGCAGACTCAGGATCGCGGCGGTGTTGTTGGCGACACGTTCGAGCTTGCTTTGCGTCTGCGCCAACTCGCGGTTGGCGCCATGGCGATTGATTTTGTCGTCCACCACCCAAATAGCGTCGGAACGTTGGAATTGCTGCAAGGCGTTGGCGTATTGCAGCCGCGCGATATGCACTTGCGCCAAAATCGCCATCTGCGTGGCGACGCGACGCTGATCGGCCAAAGCGACGCCGGCGTCGGCCAAGCGGAATTGCGCCGGCGCGGACAGCAGATTCAGTAGATTGAACGACAGTTGCGCGCCGGCCTCGTTCCAATTGCTATGCACCAGATATTTGTCGGTATCGTGCTTGAGGTTGTAATTGAAGCTCAAACTCGGAAACATCCGCAACAAGGTTTTGCGCGTCTCCTCGCCGGCGATGCGGGTGTTGTAAAACTGTTCGCGCAGATCGGCGTTGCGTGCGATCGCGACGTCTTCCATCGCTTCGACCGGCAGTTCGAGCATACGCTTGCTCAGATTTTCCACCGGTTCGACGACGTTGAGATCGACTGCCAATGGCGCGTTAATCAGGTTGGCCAGCTCGACCTTGGCGGTGGACAGTTCCTGGTCGATGGTTTCGAGCAGCCGCAGGTTTTCGAGCACTTGACGCTGATAGCGCAAGGCGTCGAGCGGCGAACGGATGCGCTCGGCTTCGGCCTTGCGCGCATCGATCAAGGCCTCTTCGGCCAGCGCAATCGCGCTTTTGACCTCGTCGCGCAGTTTTTGTGCACTAGCGGTGCGCCAGAAGGCGGTGCGCACATCCTGAATCAGCGTGTGCATCGCTTTGCGTCTACGTTCGACGGCGATCATCGCGCGGTCGGCGTTTTGCTTGGCGCCGTAATACGACAGCCCGAAATCCAGCAGATTCCAGGTCAAACCGAGATCGGTCAGCGTATGGGTTTTTTCGCTGGAGATAAACGGATTGGCCAGCGAAGGCAATCCGGTGACGGAATCGACCGCCTTAGTGATGGAATAATCGCTACGCGTATGATAACCGGCGGACGCCGCCAATTTCGGCAGCATGTCGTACTGACTGACGTCGAACTGGTTGAAGGCGATCGCCTCTTCCATCATCCGCACGCGCCGCTCCAAATTGTATTTGAGGCCGCGAGCGATGGCTTCTTCGAGGCCCAGCGATCCCTTGATCGGTTCGACATCGCTTTGCGCCGCCTGCCGATCGCTGCGAGCTTGCACGCTGAGTTCCTGCCCGTTCAAGGGCGTGGGGGCGACGCTGGCGCAGCCCGACAGAATCGACAAACCGAAAATCATACCCAACGTCATCGCAACGGGAGTTTTGCGAGTCAAAGGCAGAGAAAGAGAACGTATCGACATCATGGTTTAATCTCTATGAAAAAAGGGAATCGGGAGGAAACTGTCGTATCGCGTCAAAATATACGAAACACGCGCATCCTGCAAGCGTTCGATGTATTTCAGCGCCATCGAACGACCCTCTTCCTCCCGCGTCTATCGCCTGCGCGGCCTGCGGTCTATCCGTCTCGCCAGCGCCGACTTTCAAGCCGACGCCGCATGCGATGCTCCGCATGCGATGCTCCGGGTGCGATGCTCCGGGTGCGATGCTTTAGCGCGCGAACGTCACCCGATCGATTTCTTCCTGCGTGGTCTGCCCATGTGCGACCATCTCTTCGGCAACTTCGCGCAATAGTCGCGTGCCGCGTTGGCGTGCGGCCTCCTTCAAGGCGCGGGTCGGCGTGCGCGCGATAATCATTTCGCGTAGCTCGTCGTCGAGCAGCAGGCATTCGCCGATCGCGCGCCGGCCTTTATAACCCGTGCCGCGGCATTCGGCGCAGCCGCGGCTATGACGCGCGCCGCCGCTTTCGTGCGTCATAGCCAGGCAATGCGGGCAATTCACGCGGATCAGGCGTTGCGCGACGATGCCGTTCAAGGCCGACACCATGCTGTACGGATCGACGTCCATATGCTCGAAACGCCCCAGCACATCGAATACGTTGTTCGCATGAATGGTCGAGAACACCAAATGCCCGGTCAGCGCCGCCTGCACCGCAATCTGCGCGGTGTCGCCGTCGCGGATTTCGCCGACCATCACCTTGTCCGGATCGTGACGCAGGATCGAACGTAGGCCGCGCGCAAAGGTCAGCCCCTTCTTTTCATTGACCGGAATCTGCAATACGCCCGGCACCTGATATTCCACCGGGTCTTCGATGGTGATGATCTTGTCGCGCCCATCGTTGATTTCCGAGATCGCCGCATACAAGGTCGTGGTCTTGCCGCTGCCGGTCGGCCCCGTCACCAGCAGCATGCCATAGGGTTCGCGCGCCAGACGGCGGATAATCGCCAAGGTCGGATCGTCGAAACCCAGATGGTCGAGCGTCAAACCCGCAAGCCGGTCGCTCAGATGCTCCTTATCCAGCACACGGATCACCGCGTCCTCGCCGAACACACTCGGCATAATCGAGACGCGGAAGTCGATATCGCGCGCGCGAATTCTCACTTTGAAGCGTCCGTCCTGCGGCACGCGCCGTTCGGTGATATCGAGTTCGGCCATCACCTTGATGCGCGAAATGACTTTTTCGGCGAATTCGCTGGTCGGCACGCGCCCGACTTCCTGCAACACGCCGTCGATGCGGTACTTCATCACCAAGCCGTCATTGACCGCTTCGATATGGATATCCGACGCCCCGCCGCGCAAGGCGTCGTACAGGGTCGAATTCACCAGCCGCACCACCGGGCTATCGGTTTCGTCGATGCGCGCCAACGAAATTTCTTCGACCGCCTTACCCGTCCCCGCGCTGCGCCGGTCCGACGACAGCGTATTCGGCAAGGCGGTCGCCGCATTTTCGAGCCGCGCCAACACCGCGCCCAAGGCCGATTCCAGCACCAATTCCCAGCGCAACGGCGGCGCCACGCGCGCCGTCACCCACCGCAGCAAAGCCTCGTCGAGCGGATCGGCGAACAACACCACGCGGCCCGCCGCGGTCGATTCGAGCAGAATATGCCGCCGCCGACATTCGGCCAGACTCAGCAAGGCTAAATCGGGCTGAGGATCGGGCTGGGCCTCCAGATCGCGCGTCGGGTAGCCGTAGCGCCGCCCTAGGGCCGACAGCAACTCGTCCGCCGTCAATCCAGTGGTTTCGCATAACACGCCATCCCAGGGACGTCGCTCGTTGCGCGCCCGATGGCGCGCCTGCGCCAGCCGCGCCGGGGAAAGTTCGGAAGAATTATCGGACATTATCGAACACTGTCGGCCAACTCGAAAATAGGTAAGTACATCAACATGACAATCGCGCCGACCACGGCGCCGATCGCCAGCATCAAGATCGGTTCCATCAGGCGCATCGCCCAATCCAAGGTGCGCGTCAATTCCTCGTCGATAAAATCGGCGGCGCGCTCCAGCATCTCGCCCAAGCGCCCGGACTTTTCGCCGACGGCCAGCATACGATCCGCCACCTTGGTCGAAAATCCTTCCGTCATCAACGAGCGCGAGATCAACTGCCCCTCGCTCACCGCATCGATTACGCGCTGAAACGCCGCCTGCGCATTTGCCGGCATCAACACCGCCACGCGCTCCATCGCCGCCACCGCCGGCACGCCGCCGCGCAGCAACATGCCGAGCGAACGGTACAGCCGCACCAATTCGAACCGATGCCAACGCTCGCCGAGCCACGGCAAGGCCCAAGCCCAGCGCAGCAAGGTCGCACGCACCGTACGGCGCGTCAGCAAATAAGCGGCGGCGGCCAAGGCCGCCAAAAACGTCGCGCCCAAGACTTCGGCATGCGCCGAGATCGCCATCCCCAAACGCACCACCAAGCTCGATAAAAACGGCATCTCCTCCAGTCGATCGGCAAACACGGCGCTAAAGCGCGGCACCACATAGCCCAACAGAAACAAGGTCACCAATCCGCCGAGCGTCAGCAACACCACGGGATAAATCAATGCGCCGAGCAAGCGCGTGCGCAAGGCCTGGAAGCGCGTTTCGTAGCCGATAAAGCGCCGCAACGCCTCTTCCACCCCGCCGGTTTTTTCGCTGGCTTCGATCGCCGCGCGATACAACGGCGGAAACACCTCGGGCTGATTGGCAAGCGCACGCGATAAGGACAAGCCGGTGCGCACATCCGCCGCCACCGCCGCGATAATCCGCGCCGCCCGCGGATCGCCCTCTTTTTCGGCCAGCACATCGACCGCCTCGACCAGCGTCAGCCCGGCCTCCATCAGCGACAGCATTTCCTGCGAAAACGGCAGCAACGGAAAGCGCACCGCGCGCGAACGCGTCGCCATCCGCCCGCCGACGGCTGCGACCTCAAGAATCGACTCGTCGGCGGCTAGGCCAGTCGCGGTCGCGGTCGCGGTTAATGCGGCCTCCTCGATGCTCGCCGCCTCGACCTCGATCGAACGGACGCCGCTATGCGGCGAAAAAACACGCAAACGAAAGCGCACGGCTTATTGCAAGCTGCTGATATCGGCGGCTTCGCCTTCGCCGCCGGGCTTGCCGTCCTTGCCGAAGGAAAAAATCTCGAAATCCCCCGGCGCGGCGGGCGAGCGGTATTGATAGGCGTTGCCCCAAGGATCGAGCGGCACGGCCTTTTTCAGATACGGCCCCTGCCAACGCGGCTCGTTGCCGGGGCGCACGAACAAGGCGTTCAGCCCCTGCTCGTTAGTCGGAAAATGCCCGGTATCGAGCCGGAACTGCTCGACCGACTTTTCCAAAGCATCGATCTGCGAGCGCGCCGCCTTAACCTCGGACTTACCGACCTGCGCAAAATAGCGCGGCCCGACATAGCCGACCAACAAACCGATAATCACCATCACGACCAGGAGTTCGAGCAGGGTGAAGCCTTTTTGCCCACCCGCGAGGCGTCGTTGCAAACTGTATATACGATTACTCATAGAAGTCGATCCAAAAATAGTTAAAGTACCGCAGAGTTAGGCTGACTACGGGACGCCCAACAGCCCCGACGCGATCTCTCGTCGCTGAACTTCCTTTCGTCAGCCCAACCACTGCTAATCTTGGAGGTACACCGCCGAGGTCGCGAATCCTTCTTCGGGAGTGCCGGTGAAACTGCCGGTATCGAAAATGCTCGGCTCGTATTTTTCGTTGCTATAGGTAAAAAAGGCCAGGCTCCAGCTATCGATATTCCCAAAGAAACGCAATCGACATAAATGAGTCGGTATGTTGCGACACCGATGAAGATACTCGTCGACGGTTTCACCCAACGACGCAAGCATCGACTCCGACGGCGGAGTCGGCTCGACATACGCGTCGATGTAACAAAACACGCCACGAAAGCGAATCCCGAGTTTCGTGTATTTACCCGCGTAATGCGCCTCGGCATACGCAAGAATTCGTTGTTCCGTACGCTGCTGAACCGCCGCGGGGATTTTAACGCCGCCGGAGTGAGGATCGTAGATCCATGCATTCATTATACATATCCATTTCGAAAAAGTGACGACATTGCGCCGATGTAATCATAAAACCCGCAACGATGGACTTCATGAGTCGATTCAACCTCAACTTCTTGCGAATCGCACGCAACGACTCGGCCATGTCCTTATCCACCGCCGCGCAAAACGCATCCACGGCTGCGCTATAGCGCGCGCCCTCCCCCTCGTCGAACTCGCATTCCTTGCATACCGGGCAGTGCCAACCGGAAATTTGCGGCGCCGTCAAGACGCGATCGCGATAGGAAAACGCCAGGTCGCGCACACCATGCTCCAACACTATGCCATCGTCGCATTGCAAACAAAATCGGCTCTGCGTGCGGGTCGGAATATCTCCACCCGGATGTAAAGTGGTTCTGGTAGGAGAGTAGCGCCACTTCATGGCCGTTTCATCCTCGCGCCATTTACCCCAGCCACCGCGACCCCATCCAGCGCCACGGCATGCGGGCCACGGGCCGCATCGCTGACGATAACGACATACCCACTTCGCGCGCCAACCTGCGTCGGCTCGAATGTCGCACTTAAACTACATGAAGCTCCCGCATTCAGCACGGCGCCGCAGTTGTGGGATACGGCATAATCGCCACTGGCGACAATGCTATATAGTTTGAGCGCCGCATTACCGTCATTGCGTAGAACGACGCTCTGAGCCACGCTGGAGCTAGCCAATTTTTGCGGGGAGAAACTGCGATGGGTCGCGGAAAGAACGACCGTCGGCTCCCCTTTCTTGAAATGTGCGCTCACCTGCCGCTTTGCATCCATAACGATTATGCACGTTGGCGCTGTGCCTGTACATGCGCCGCCCCAGGTAACAGCCCCCGCCGGATTTGCCTGGAGAATTATCTTGGCGCCTTTGGTATAGTTTCCAGTGCATTTGTCGCCACAATCGATACTTGCCAGCGCACTACCGATCTTGCCGGAGCCTGTTTTGGTAATCGAGAGCGCAAAAAAATTAAATGACCGTCCACCGCGCACTAGACGAACACCATTACCATTATCTCGATCACGGCTAACACTGTGACCATCGTTAAGATTCACCCCCCACGCGGAGTTCGAATGACAGGTACTGGGCGAATTTGACCAGAAAGTATTATTTATCGCGGCAAGACTAAATGTATCGTTTATTTCAGCGTAGTCCACTAAACTAAGCAATTCATCTATGGTTGGTAATCTCCAATCTGTTCTACCTGTAAAGCTACTGCGCAATCGATTCGCCGCCTCCCAGGTATACATATTTGCCGATCCACTACAAGCACTTCCTGTCCATATTTTCCCCTCAGCACAACGCTTCCAAATCAAACCCGTCGGAATGTGAGTTACGGTGCCATTACGGTGATCAACGTAGTCCGAACTAGGGCGCGCATCGTTCAAAAGACCAACAGACTTACCACCGCGCACTAAACGAACACCAAAGTTGTAGTAGCGGTAATCTTGATTGCCAAAATAGCAGTTTGTAAAAGCCTCGTGCCACGCGAAGCCCAAAACGTTGGCGTTGTACGAACTCGACCAAAAAATCAAGCTTGGCGCATCAGGAAACGCTGTTTTATCGATCGCCGGATCATCAACCGCCCTATCCAAAATCGTCAATAATTCGCGAATATTCGGTAATCGCCAATCGCCATGCCCCGCAAAACTCACCGTCCCGGTCAAAGCCTTAGCCTCCTCGTAGGTATAGGTCTTCGCTGTACCGCTACACGTCGCACCATCCCACTCCTGTCCCATCGCACAACGCATCCAGGTCAGCCCCGTGGTCGGATCGGTCACCGTGCCGTCGCCGTTGTCGGAGTAGGTTTTCGCCTGCGCGAGCGAGGCGAACAAGCACAACATAAGCAAACATACTGCGCCCACTCGACCGAATCGATATGCTAAATAACCCATCGCTGCCCCTTTCGATTAACCCAAACCCACATTCGCCTGCCCCCAGCGCAGCTTCCTCGCATAGCAATGGCGCGCCATCAGGCGTTTGTCGGTGATTTCACCGATCGCCATTCACACCAAGCACCGGCAGCACCAGCATCAGCCCGGCGACTGCACCGCCGACGAAGATCATCAGCACCATCACCAAGGGATGCAGCGCCAGGCCTTTGCCGATGATCATCGTCGCATTGCAAACAAAATCGGCTCATTTCATTTCTCCTTGAATTGAATAACCGTTGCTCCGGCTCACAGCGTCAGCAGAGGTTGGGCTAACTACGGAACGTCCGACTACCGCATCGCCGACCGCGCCGCCTCTGCCAGAAATCCTGAACGGGTCACATCATGCGCTTTGGCATATTCGTCGATCTTGGCCAACAGCAAGCGCGGCAAGGTGATATCGATCTTTTCGGCAGGGTCAAAAACCGTTCTACCGGCACATCGACCACCGCCCACACGCCCCCATCTTCGATCAAGGTTTCGGCATGTAAATCGATCGCCTCCCGAACGG
>DATETD010000115.1:0-2600 GCA_035283885.1 Rhodocyclaceae bacterium | reverse complement strand
CTACCCGAGCATTTGCAATAGCCTGTCTATCGTCGAAGCGCCGTACCGATCCACTCCGTGCGCCACACCGGGCGCCGTCACTACCACCCTGGCGGTGCTGGGCGCGGGACTGGTGGCCGGCGTCGCGATCATTGGATTGATTTTCGGCTCGTCGGTGGCCGGAACGGCTGGCGTCCTGGCCTTGAGCGGCTATCTGTTTTATGCGACGGTCACTACCGGTATGATGCAAATCGCCATCGGCGGAACCTTGGGGCAAAGCACCCCCGGCGCGCGGCAACTGGTCGAGGGCGGCATGAAGCAACTCGACGATTTCGTGCGCGATGCCGCCGCAAGCCTCGGCGTCGGCAGCGCCGCCGGCGAAGCGACCGGACTGCTCAACGACGCCGTGGTCGCCGCGAAAAATCTCGGCGACGCACTCGATAAAACCATATTTCCGACCGCAACCAGCAGTACCAGCAGCACGACTATGACTACGACTACAACTACGACAACCACCACCACCACGCAAGCGCCGGTCGATTGTATAACGCACTACAATACCTGCCTGACAAAGCCCGCCTGCAATCCGCCGACGGATTTGATAACTCAAAACAAGTGTGTCAATGCCTGCATCGCCACATGGCTCGCCTGTTCGTGAAGCGCGAAAGTCGGCGCTGGCGAGACGGATCGTCAACGCATCAAAAATCCCAAGCAACGCCGACCCGGCGCTCGTTGCGCTGCACATCGACGACGATGCGCGCGTCGCGTTCATGGCGTTGACGTTCGAGCATCAAGGCGCCCAAACCATAACCGATCAATCCGCCGGCGACTACGTCGGAAAAATAATGCTGTTTCTGTTGCACGCGACCGAAAGCGGTCGCGCCCGCGACTGCATACAACCACGGCGCTTCGTAGCGCTGCGCGAACGGCGCGACCAGCGCAAATGCGATTCCCATATGATTGGAGGGAAACCCCGAACTCGCGGAATTTTTCGCCACGCCGCTGAATTCGAAGGGCCCCGTGTTTTGCTCCGGACGCGCGCGCCCGACCCCGGCTCTCACCAGCAGATCGGCGGCTAGCGTCCACCCGGCGGCCAGCAAGCTGGCTTTGGCGGTATCCGCCGCCACCTCGTCGCCAACCCCCGACCATAAAGCTGCCGCGCCTGCGCCCAATAGGACGGGAACGGCGTTGGCGAATTTGCCCGCGCGATCCCATGTCCCGCCTTGATGCGTATCCGCCCAACGCGCCAACGGACGATCCAGCGCCGTCGAGGCCAACACCAGCGCACCTCCCGTCAGCAACGCATCCATGGTACCCGCTTGCCGCAAGCGATTCGTCAGCCAGAGGCCGGAATCGCCTACATCGCCGAGAATCTTCCAGGGATCGCTCTCCTCGTCCCGACGCCAGTACGCCGAATCGACCGATGCCGAACGGCTGGCGCGACGATCTCTGACGATGGTAGTTTCATAGAGCGACGTTCCCCGGCCCAGTCGCGCGCCGCCGTCGCGCGTCAATGGCGTCCATAAGAAATTGGCGTTCAAGGGACTGGAGTTCGGCAGCATCGCGTCGAAAGGAATCGAGACATAAATCCCTTTGTCGAAACTGCCCTCGCCGAAAGTTTCCGACGAGATATTGGTTTTGGTGAAAAATCCGCCCAGGGTTACGCCGTTGGCGAAGCGCCGGCTCAGATCGAAGGTAACGCCGCGATCGCCCGCCAAATATTGGCCGGCGCTCACGCGCACTTGGGTCCCTAACCAGCCCGTTTCCCAATAAGCACTCGCGTGACCGGTGGTGACACGGTAGTCGAGCAACTCGAAATCCTGTTTGAAGCCACGTTGACGCACGCGATTCAGATCGACGCCGAAGGCGAACGAGCTTTGCCAAGGACGATACAGCCATTCGGCGCCATAGCCCGCAAAACCCATTTCCAGCAATCCGCCATACACGCTGTAATACTGGTTGTCGGAGAAATTGCCGACATGCGTCACTTGCAGATTCGGCAGCGTCACGCGCGAAGTCGTGATGTATTCGCGCAAATGGGTGCGAACGCGCGGCAATAGACTGATGGGGTCGAACTTGAACTTGTCGTAATTATCGACCATTCTCCAGTTGAGTCGCCCCGATGCCCACCACTGCTCGCCGAAGCGCAACTCGGCGGGAACCGTAATGCCAAACTGGTATAAAACGAACCCGTCCGGCCCGCCCAGAGTTTGATCGAAATTCGGCGCAATCCCGATCGTCATACGTTCCGCAGGCGCGGCCCATTGCGTCGAAAAGTCGTAGCGCATCCCCGGTTCCACGGCGGCGATCGCCTCGTAGCGTCGTTCCCAGACTTGGCGACGAGTGCGTTTATCGACCCACTCGTCGCGCAACACCAGCCAATCCGTCAGCGGAAAACCACGCTCGACAAACGAGAAGACGAAACGATCCACATCGGCGGGGGCGTCGCGATGCAAAATCGTCGTCGCACGCTCCAAGCGTTCGACTTGATAAGCGCCATAGACTTGCTCCAATACGATTTGAACTTCCCGCCCTTTGCGCCCGATGCGACGCACGCGCCATTGCGTTTGCGCTTCGAGATCGGCGGCGGTGCGCGCCCAATCCGGCTCGCCCGACGGACG
>DATETD010000114.1:0-8419 GCA_035283885.1 Rhodocyclaceae bacterium | reverse complement strand
TGTTCGAACCGAGAATCGACTTGGGATAAGGCGCTACGATCCGTCGCGCCAGCGCCGACTTTTCGAGGCATGCGGCGACGACGATATCGCTGCGTAAAAAACTGCCATGGTAGTATGATTGCGTTCGGCAGGCGGCCAATCGGCAATAATCCTGCCATCGAAGGATTAAATCTATGCGCCGTGTGGTCGCTACCCCCTTCCCGACGATCCCTTGGTAACCGACAGCGCAAGCTTCGGTCGCGCCGTGCGGGCGGCGCGCACGCAATCGGGCTTGACGCTCGAAGACGCCGCGCTGGCGATTGGGGTGGCTAAACAAACCGTGCAGGATCTGGAAACCGGCAAGCCGACCGTCGGCCTGGGGTTGGCGCTGAAGATCGCCCAGGCGCTGGGCGTGGCCGTATGGGCGACGCCGGCGCAGCATAAGGAACGGAGTCGACGGCGCTTGCTGGAAAGCGTGGAAAGTGTGGCGGACGCCGACCATGCGGCTTGAAGTGTTGCTGGCCGGTCGCCTGATCGGCTGGCTCGGTTATGAAAGCGCGACCCATCGCTACGTCTTCGACTACGCGCCCAGCTGGATCGACTGCGAGGAGGCGTTTGCTCTCAGCCCCGACTTGCCGCTGATCCGCCCGGACGCCATCCCAACGCCCGAGCAGCACAGCGCCATCGTTCGGCAGTTCTTCGAAAACCTGCTGCCCGAAGGACAGGCGCTGGACGATGCGGCGGCGGCCTATGCGGTCTCCAAGTCCAATCTCGTCGGATTGCTCGCGGCATTGGGGCGCGAAACCTCGGGCGCGCTCAGCCTGTCGGTCGCGGCAACGCCGCCGACCGGCGCGTCACGCCGCCGGCTACCGCCGGAAGAGCTATCGCAACGCATCCGGCAACGACCGCAGCGCGCATTTTCGGTATGGGATGGCAAGGTTCGGCTGTCCATCGCCGGCTTTCAGGACAAGATTGCGGTGCTGACTGAAAATGAGCAGTGGTTTCTGGTCGAAGGGGCGGAGCTGGCGTCCACGCATATTCTCAAACCGGAGCCGATCCAGCCGCTACTGGCGGGCTTGACCTCCAACGAATTCTTTTGCATGCGCTTGGCCGAGCGAGTCAAGCTGCCGGTGGCCGAGGTGCGGCTGTATCATATTCCCGAGCCGGTGCTGCAAATCACGCGTTTCGACCGGCAAATGGACGGCGCCACGGTGCGACGTTTGCATACCATCGACGGCTGCCAAGCGCTCGGCTTGCCGCCGAGTTTCAAATACGAGCGCCCCTACGGCAACGCGCGCAATGTGCGCAATATGCGCGAGCTTCGCGACGGCGCCTCGCTGCCGCGACTCTTCCGCTTGCTCGCCGACAGCGCCCGTCCGGCGGCGGAACAGCGCGCCTTGTTGCGCTGGACGATCTTCCAAATCCTGATCGGCAATACCGACGCTCATGCGAAAAACATTAGTTTTATGGCTGGGGCCACCGGACTCGCGCTGGCCAAGGCTTACGATCTGGTGTGCGGCTTGGCTTTTAGCGGCGATAACCTCGACCGAAGCTACGCCATGGCAATAGGCGATGCGTTTTCGCCGCACGAGGTTTCGGCCTACGAATGGGCGACGCTGAGTATCGAGGCCGGGCTGAATCCGACGCAGGTGAAGAAGGAACTGGCGCTGCTGGCGCAAACGGCCCGCCGCGCCTTGCCCGCCACAATCGAAGCGAGCTGCGGCGAAGGCGCAGACCGCGCCATCGTCAGCCGAATCGCCGCCTTGATCGAAACGGAGTGCGAACGGCAGCAGGCCATGGCAGCGGCGATTCCGGCGCTGGCGAAAGACTTGCTTCGCTCGTAGTTGTCGGCTTGGAATCAGCGCGCAGCCAGCGGCAGCCGCTGCCTGCTGTATCCGTCGCGCCAGCGCCGACTTTCAACGCCTCACGCTTTGCCCGCCGCACGCTGTCCGGCGATGCGACCGCTCAGTACGCAACTGCCGAGAAACGTGCCTTCGAGCGCGCGCAAGCCGTGCATGCCGCCGCCGAATCCCGCCGCTTCGCCGACGGCATACAGCCCGGCGATCGGCATGCCGGACTCGTCGAGTGCGCGGCTCGACAGATCGGTCTGAATCCCGCCCAGGCTCTTGCGGCTCATGATGAATTCGCGCACCGCGATCAGCGGCCCGGCCTTGGGATCGAGAATCGGCTGCGCCTTGCAGGTGCGAATCTTGTCGCCCTTCCAGGTGCGCATAAAAGCCAGCTTCTTTATCTGTTCGTCGTCGGCGGGACCGCGCAGATTTTCGTCATAGCGCTCCGCCGCCGCGCGCACCATGCCCGCCACCCAGTTCGAAACCCTGCTCGCCGGCGATCGATCGTTCGAGCCGAAAATCGACTTGGGATAAGGCGCTACAATCCGTCTCGCCAGACGACCTCGACGGATCGGTCGTCTATCGCAGTCACCGTGTCGATCTGCATATCTTTAGCAAGAATCGAAAACGCCTCACCAACTCGGCGCCGAACCGCTAGGCGGCGCTACCGGCGGTTCGGGGAGAAACCAGCCGCCGCCGACGGCGCACACGGTTGCTGCGGCGATCAGCACCGCGACCAGCAAGGCGACGATATTCCCGCCGCGCGCCGATTCGCCGGTTTCGCACTCCTTCCAACCGACGACCATCGGCTTGACCAAATTGTCTTTTTTAACGCGGGTATAAAAGACGATAGCGGCGAGATGGGCGACCACCAACACGATAATCAACGGTTCGAGCAAGCGATGGTAACCTACAAGCATATCGCTGGTCGCCTTGCCGACCCAGGGGTAGAGCGGCCCTTCGAAGGCGATGTCGTCGTTTGAAAACAAGCCCGTGGCGACCAAGGCGGCCAGAACGCCGAGCAAGCCCAGCACCGACAAGGCGCCGAGCGGATTATGACCGACGCCTTGCCATTCGCCGCGCAAGTACGCGCGGATCGCCGCCGGGCCGCGCACGAATTGGCCGAAGCGCGCATAGGTCGAGCCGATAAAGCCCCACAGCACGCGAAACACCAGCAAGCCGAGCACCAACAAACCTAGACGTCCATGCCACACCAACGCATTGCCGCCGATTTTCTGCGTAACCAAGGCGCCGACGACGCTCATCGCCAGCAGCCAATGAAAAATCCGCGTCGGCCCATCCCACACCTTGATGCGCTTCATTTGCCTTCCTCCAACGAACTTAAACCACGGCTTCCTGCTTTTCGACCTTGGGCTTGATGAACTGTTCGCGCGACACGCCCAGCCACATCACCAAAGGACTCGCCACCAGCACCGACGAATAGATGCCGAATAAAATGCCGATGGTCAAGGCCATGGCGAAATAATGCAAGGCCGCGCCGCCGAAAACCAGCATCGAGGTCACCATCATCTGCGTACAGCCGTGAGTGATGATAGTGCGCGAAATCGTGCTGGTGATCGCATGATTCAGCACTTCCGGCGTCGTGAGGCCGCGTTTTTTCTTGAAGGTTTCGCGCACCCGGTCGAACACCACCACCGATTCGTTGACCGAATAGCCCAGCACCGCCAATACCGCCGCCAGCACCGGCAAGGAAAACTCCCATTGAAACAAGGCGAAGAAGCCCAGAATGATAACGACGTCGTGCAAGTTGGCGATGATCGCCGACAGGGCGAATCGCCATTCGAAACGCATCGCCAAATAGATCATGATGCCCAGCACCACCAGCAACAAGGCCAAAGCGCCGTCCTCCGCCAATTCTTTACCGACTTGCGGGCCGACGAATTCGACGCGTTTGAGCTGCGCGACCCCCGGCGCAGCGGCGGCATCCGTCCCGCCGGCGCCGACTTTTGCGAGCGAGGCCATCACGCGCTCGCCGACCTTGGAGGTGTCGGCGTCTTTCGCCAGCGGTACGCGAATCAACACATCGCGCGACGAGCCGAAGTTCTGCAACTGCATATCGGCGAAACCGTCGTTTTCCAACTGCTTGCGCAACTGGTTCAGATCGGGCGCTTGGGCATAACCCACTTCGAGCAAGGTGCCGCCGGTGAATTCGATCGAGAAATGCAGCCCCTTGGTCGCCAAAAAGAACACCGCGAGCAGAAAAGTGACCAAGGAGATGATGTTGAACACCAGCGCATGGCGCATAAAGGGAATATCTTGTTTGATGCGGAAAAATTCCATGACGTGCTTTCCTCGATTATTTAGTGGAGATGCCGGGTTTCCAGATCTGGCCGATGCTGACCGACTCCAGACGATGACGACGTCCATACAGCAGATTCACCAGCGCGCGCGACACCACCACCGAACTGAAGATCGAGGTGAGAATGCCGAGGCAATGGACCACGGCGAAGCCGCGCACCGGACCCGAGCCGAAGATCAGCAAGGCGACGCCGGCGATCAAGGTGGTGACGTTCGAATCGAGAATCGTCGCCCAGGCGCGGTCGTAACCCATCATGATGGCGGTCTGCGGCGAATTGCCGGCGCGCAATTCCTCGCGCACCCGCTCGTTGATCAGCACATTGGCGTCGATCGCAATCCCCAGGGTCAGCGCGATCGCCGCGATGCCCGGCAAGGTCAAGGTCGCTTGCAGCAGCGACAACAAGGCCACCAGAAACAACAGGTTGGCCGAAAGCGCCAGCACCGAGACCATGCCGAACAGCATGTAATAAACAGTCATGAACGTGGCGATGGCGATAAAACCCCACAAGGTCGAGTTGAATCCCTTGCTGATATTGTCCGCGCCGAGGCTAGGGCCGATGGTGCGTTCTTCGATAATGTCCATCGGCGCCGCCAAGGAGCCGGCGCGCAGCAACAACGACACATCGTTGGCCTCCACCGTGCTCATCTGCCCGGAAATCTGCACGCGCCCGCCGCCGATTTCGCTGCGGATCACCGGCGCGGTCACGACTTCGCCACGACCTTTTTCGATCAACAAAATCGCCATGCGCTTGCCGACATTGTCGCGCGTCACCTCCTTGAAAATCCGCGCGCCGACGGAATCGAGCGTCAAATGCACCGCCGGCTCCTGGGTCTGGCTGTCGAAACCGGCCTGCGCATCGGTCAGCCGTTCGCCCGTCAACACCACCTGCTTCTTCACCAATAAAGGCCGCCCGCCGCGTTCGACATAGTATTCGGTCCCGGCCGGCGGCTGACCTTTTGCCGCCTGCATCATCGCGTCGGGATTATTGCTCGACTCGTCGTCCACCAGACGCACTTCCAAGGTCGCGGTGCGACCGAGAATGTCCTTGGCTTTGGACGTGTCCTGCACCCCCGGCAACTGCACCACGATGCGATCCGCGCCTTGCTGCTGAATCACCGGCTCGGCGACGCCGAGTTCGTTGATGCGATTATGCAACGTCGTGATATTCTGCTTGATTGCATATTCCTGAATGCGTTTTTCCGCCGTCGGCGCCAAGGTGGCCGTCAGTTTGAAATCCTGCCCCTCCTGGCTATCGACCAATTGCAAATCGGCTTGGCTGTCGGCAATCGCGCCATGCGCCTTATCGCGCGTTTCGGCGTCGCGAAAACGGATCGACAAACTCATGCCGTCGCGCGAGACGCCGCCATGACGCAGATTCTTTTCGCGCAACAGGCTGCGCAGATCGGCGCCGGTCGAGTCCAGTCGCTTGGTCAAGGCGCCTTTCATATCCACTTGCAATAGAAAATGCACCCCGCCGCGCAAATCCAGACCCAGGTACATCGGCAAAGCATGGATGCCGGTGAGCCAGCCGGGCGAATTGGTAATCAAATTCAAGGCCACGCTATAACTGGAATCGCGCGGATTCGGATTGACGGCCTTTTCGATCGCATCCTTGGCTTTGAGCTGGGTATCCGTATCCGCCAAGCGCACGCGCACGCTGTTCATATCGAGGAATAAACCTTGCGGCGTCACGCCCGCGGTCTTCAGCGCGCCCTCGACCCGAGCAAGCAAGCCCGCATCGACTTTGAGCGTCGATTTGACGCTGGACACCTGCACCGCCGGCGCCTCGCCAAAAAAATTGGGCAGCGTATACAGCAGCCCCAAGACCAAGGCGATAAACACCAAGGCGTTTTTCCACACAGGATAGCGATTCATAGATTTCGACCGAAGTAATTACAAAAACATCATTACGAAAAACACGGGAACTCCGGCTAGCCGCACATCGCGACCGCCGGACGAAGCGCAGGGAGTCAGATGGCCTTGATCGTACCCTTGGGCAACAACGCGCCGACGGCGTTCTTCTGCACATAAATCTCCATCGAACCCTCCTTGCCGGCGCCGATATCCACCGTCAGATAGTTTTCGCCCACTTTGGAGATACGCCCGACGATGCCGGTTTGCAGCATCACCTCGTCGCCGCGCGCCAATTCACCGACCATTTTCTGTTGTTCTTTGGCCTTGCGCATCTGAGGCCGTATCATGACAAACCACAAAACGCCGAACATCACGACAATCGGCAACAAACCTTCCCAACCGCCCATCGGACTCGCCGCGGCGGCGGCTTGAGCATACGCATTCGAAATCAGCACATCATTCTCCAGATCGTTCGGAAAAATCGCGGATTATACCTGACCACCTCGAGCAATCCAGCGAGGTCGGCACGCCGCGATCGTGTCTTAATCCGCGTTACGACGCGCGCGCCGCTGCCTATAATCCGCCCCTTTTTCATCGAAAGGGTCGCTCCATGTGGTTCAAAAATCTCACGATCTATCGTATCCCGGCGAATCCGGCGCTGACCGCCGCGAGCCTGGAAGAGAAATTCGCGCTCAAACCCTTGCAAGAATGCGGCAATCAAGATCGCACCAGCCGCGGCTGGGTCGCGCCCAAAGCCAACGGCCCGATGGTGCATAGCACGCAACGCCAATTGTTGATCGCCCTCGGCAACGAACAGAAAATCCTGCCGGCCTCGGTGGTCAATCGCTTCGCCAAAGACCGCGCCGCCGAAATCGAAGAGCGCCAAGGCCACCCGGTCGGACGCAAGCAGATGCAGGAACTCAAGGAGCAGATTACCGAAGAACTGTTGCCGCGCGCCTTCAGCAGCCAGCGCACCACCCTGGCGTGGATCGACCCGATCAACGGCTGGCTGGTGGTCGACACCCCCTCCACCGCCAAAGGCGAAGAAATCCTCGAAACGATCGGCAAGACGGTCGACGACTTCCCGATTCGTCTACTCAAAACCGTGCAATCGCCGGTCGCCGCGATGACCGAATGGCTCTCCGGTAAGACCTCGCCCGACGGCTTCAGCATCGACCGCGACCTCGAACTCAGCGCCGGCGAAGAAGGCAAGCTGCGCTACGTCAGCCACGAACTCGAAGGCGACGAAATCCGCGCGCATATCGAGGCCGGCAAAACCGCCACGCGCCTCGGCATGACCTGGAACGACCGCATCTCCTTCGTGCTCACCGACACGCTGCAAATCCGCCGTCTGACCTTCCTCGACCTGATCAAAGAAGAAGCCGAGGGCCAGGCCGAAGGCGCGGATCAGTTGTTCGACATCAACTTCACGCTGATGACCGGCGAACTGGCGAAGCTGCTCGACGAATTGATCGCCGCTTTGGGCGGGGAAATGCCGGGCTAAGAATCGACGGACTGCGCTGACGCGCTGGTACGACGAGGCCGATCCGTCGCGCCAGCGCCGACTTTCATGCATGCGCAGAACGCCGCGCCTTGACGCTGCATCTTAGCCAGACTAGACTAAGCCGACTGTCACCCGGAGCCTACACATGCAAACCGTCAATATGCTGCAAGCGAAATCGACTTTATCGCGCCTCGTCGAAGCGATAGAGCAAGGAACAGAGCGCGAGATCGTTATTGCCAGAAATGGCCGCCCCGCCGCCAAACTCGTGCCGATCGAAACCGCCGGTCAAAGGATAGGCGTGGCCCAAGGCGCATTCGAGGTTCCCGAGACGATAGACGCCCACAACGACGAAGTCGCCCGATTGTTCGTCGGCGGTGCGCTCGAATGAATCTGCTGCTCGACACGCATGTCGCGCTCTGGGCGATTACGGGTCACGCCAAGTTGACGCCTGCGGCGCGCGAGCTGATCGAAACGCCGCGCAACACTATATGGGTCAGCGCCGTCAGCCTCTGGGAGATCGCAATCAAGCACGCGCTGGGTCGCGGCGATATGCCCGTATCGAGCCAGGACGCGCTACGTTATTTTCGACAAGCGGGTTACCGCATCCTGGCGATGGAGCCGGAACATGCCGTCGCCACCGAAAGTTTGCCGCCCCATCATCACGACCCTTTCGACCGCCTGCTGATCGCTCAGGCGCTGACCGAACCGATGCGCTTGATGACGCATGACGAGACCGTCGCGCGTTACAGCGACGCCATACTATTGGTTTGAGCCTTTTCGTTATAAGGCGACTCGAAACTCGGCGCTGACGCGACGGCGTAAAAAAATCTATGCAACGAGTTGCACTGCACCTCGTTGCATAGTATCCTGCGTGCTATGGCCCTAGAACACGCACTCCTAGTCTCGCTCCTC
>DATETD010000113.1:0-2231 GCA_035283885.1 Rhodocyclaceae bacterium | reverse complement strand
GAGTTCGGCAATGCTCTTCGGCAGCGAATCGGCAGCGCCCATGCCGAATATTTCCAGATTGATTTCCGCGACGGGCTTGGGGCTGACCAGCACTTTTCCGGCGTAATCGGCGACGCCGGTCGTGCCCATCGAAATTTTGGTGACGCCTTCGCTGAGGCTCATATAGAGGCGTTTAGGCGGGTAGCCTTTAATCGCATAGTCGAGCCCGGCGCGCGTTAAGAGCGTATTTAGATATTTAGAGTAGTAGCCGCCGATGACTTTAGTTTGATGTTCAAGGACATAGTAGGGTGGAAAATCCATCACTCCCACTTCGAGCGGCGCCGCGCCGTGCGCGGCCATTGTCCCCGCTGTCATTGCTCCTATCCCCAGCGCCGTCGCCAAAAGTAACGAGCGGATCGAGTTTCCGGTGAATTTCATGGTGAATGCTCCATTGACGTTGAAGTGCGATGTGTATCGGCTGCGCCCGTCGGAAAGCGTTGCGATTTTTACGACGATAATTTACACGATAAAACGGGATTATGGCTAACGATAGATTGCGATGCGATTTTTCCGTGCTTAATCCATACAAAAGTCGGCGCTGACGAGACGGCTCCGAACCGCGCCTTAATCGATCCTCAATCCCCGCACTTTCGCCTTCAAGCGCGCCAAGCTCCGTTGCCGTTCGTCGTGCGGCGCCGGTGCGGCGTAGCGTAAAGTTGCATAGTCTGCGGCAATGTCGACGATCTCTTCGGCATGATGCGGCAGTCGTTGCGCGGCGCGGCGCGCGAAATCGAGCGGGCCTTCCCAGCGCTGCCAGCGGATATCGTGCTTTTCGAGGCGGCGCGCGAATTTCAGCCAAACGGCGTAGCTTGGATCGATAGGCCGGCGGCGATGGAGTATCAGCGACGCCATAACGATCGTCGTCGCGCCGCAAAGCGCCGCGAGTAGTGCGATCAGGTTTTGCCAATCGGGGTTCGGCATGCCGAATTGTGCGAGCAGGTCGCGTTGGCGTTGCGGGTTGTAGCCCAGCACCCATTGATTCCAGCCGTTGCCGATCGCGTCGAGCCGGTGGCGCACGGCTTGCAGCCAGGCTTGGCGCAGCATAAACGGCGCGTCGGCATTTTGCGGTAGCGCCGTGGCGAGCGGGTTGGCGACGCGGCTCGGGGCGCTGATGGCGGTGGGGTCGATACGTCGCCAGCCTTGACCGTCAATCCAGACTTCGGTCCAGGCGTGGGCGTCGTATTGGCGCACCACGAGGTAGCCGTCGATAGGATTGACTTCGCCGCCCTGGTAGCCGGCGACGATGCGCGCCGGGACGCCGGCGGCGCGGAGTGCGAAGACGAAGGCGGCGGCGAAGTGTTCGCAAAAGCCTTGTTTGCTGTCGAACAGGAATTCGTCGACCGAGTTTTCGCCGAGCAACGGCGGGTTGAGGGTGTAGGTCAGAAATTGGCTCAGAAAGAACGCTTCGGCGGCGGCAACGATGGCGGCATTATCGTCGCCGTGTTGTTGTCGCCAAGCGGCGGCGCGTGCGCGCGTGCGCGGGTTGCCGCTGGGCGGTAGCGCCAGCGCGGCGCGCAACAGGTCGGCGGATTCGACCAGGCCGGCGCGCGCCTCGGGCCAGGCGGTTTGGCGGTAACGCAGCCGGTTGCGCACCGCTTCGCGCGCCAGCGGCTGATAGTCGCGACTCAGGGCGCTGTCGGGCGGCATTTTGCCGGGCAGTTCGAGCGCGAATAGCCAGAACTTGCCATGCGGCTCCAGCGTGACTTCATAGTCGATCGCGGGACCTTGGGCCGACCAGGGCGGGCTGAAAAGGTCGCCGCGCGTTTGTCCTACGCGCCAGGTGCGTCCGTCGTACTCGCTCATCACCGGGCCGCGCCAGTAGAGTTGCGCTTGCAATGGGATGTCGCCGGCGAATTTGACGCGAAACGCGATGGCGTCGGATTGCGAGATTTGCGCGATCGAACCGGGGCTGAGGCTGTCCGAGAGTCCCGAAGTCGCGGTGCTGCGGTCTTGCGGCAAGCCCCAGAGCGGGCCTTGGATGCGCGGGAACAGGACAAATAGCACCAGCATAAACGGCGTCGCTTGCAGCAGCATCAGGCTCGCGCGGCGTAAGTGTTGGCGCGGCGTCGGGCGGTCGTCGTTGGCGGCGAGCAGCGTGGCGGTGGTGACGACCAGGGTGATGCAGGCGAAGGCGGCGGCGAGCAGGGTTTGAGTGAACAGGAATTGCCCGAGCACCAGAAAGTAGCACAGCA
>DATETD010000112.1:0-3993 GCA_035283885.1 Rhodocyclaceae bacterium | reverse complement strand
GTTCAGAACGTCGGGAGGCCATATGCAGAAAGAGATGTTTCCGTTTTTCTACGAGTTACGCACGCGATACGCCGAGGTCGATAGCCAAGGCGTCGTCTTCAATGCGCATTACTTAACCTATTTCGACACCGTATTGACCGAGTATATGCGGCATATCGGTTACGACTATCTTGGCCTAGTGAACGCCTGCGGTTTGGATTTCCATCTGGTCAAGGCGACGGTGGAATATCTTGCACCCATAAAATTCGACGAATCGATACAAATCGGCGTCGTCGCCGGCAGGATAGGCAACTCCAGCTTGACATGGATATTCGGCATATTCGGACCCGACGAATCCAAACCTCGCGCCAAGGGCGAGATCGTCTGGGTGTGCTCGAAAGTTGGGGCGTATAAAGCCCATCCATTGCCCGAAGACTTGACGCGACTGTTGAGAACACAGGAAATTTTGCGGGAATCGACGGGAACGCCACGGTAGCGCGCCGGCGCGCTACCGTGGCGTTCCCGTCGAGGACTTTTTCGACAGCCGTCCCGCCAGAGCCGACTTTTACGCTATGCTCCGTATCGCGATATCCGGCCAACCGCCCCCCCTTCCGCGACCCAAGACGTTCCCGCACTGGAGTCGAAACCATGAACACAGCATCCATCCGCCATGTCGGATCGTATCTGGCCGTATTGCAGTTCTTCTTCACGCTGATGTGGACGGTGTATGTGATTTTTCTACCCAAGCTCGCCGCGCAAGTCGGCATTCCGACGAGCGCCGTGGCGATGATCTTGATGATGGATCAGTTGATTTTCGCCGTGACGGATCTGGCGATGGGCGCGATGGCCGACCGGGTGGCGCAAGTGCTCGGACGGCTGGGCGGGATCGTGGCAGTCATCACCGGAATATCCTGCCTGGCGTTTTTATTGCTGCCGCTGGTGGCGCAAAGCGGCGACAGTACGCTGTTTTTGCTGCTGGTGGCGCTGTGGTCGGCGACCTCGTCGGTGCTGCGCGCGCCGCCCTTGGCGCTGCTCGGCAAATATGCGGCCAAACCGGCGATTCCGTGGCTGGCGTCGTTGTCGATGTTCGGTCTGGGCTTGGCCGGAGCGGTGTCGCCGTATTTGACCGTCGCCTTGCGCGAAGCCGATCCGCGACTGCCGTTTGCGCTGTCGAGTGTGGCGCTGCTGGCGGTAACGCTGGGTTTGGGGTGGGCGGAACGTGCGCTCGCAGGTAGCGCCCCCAAAGAAGCGCCGCCGCAATCCGATGCGCGCCGCGAACCGCTAGTCGTCTTTTTGCTCGCCGTCGCCTTGCTCGGCATCGGCTTCCAGATTCATTTCGCGCTGAACGCCGCGCCGATGTTCTTGAAATTCGCCGCGCCGTCCGAGCTCGAACGTCTGATGCCGATATTCTGGATCGGCTTCAATCTGACGATACTGCCCGGCGCCTTAGCGACCCAACGCTACGGCGGTATGGCGACGATGGCGCTCGGCGGCGTCGTCGGCAGTCTGGCGGCGTGGGCGGCGTTTCAGGCCGTTGACTTGATGAGCTTGAGCGTCGCGCAATTCGTCGCCGGCGGCGCCTGGGGTTGCGTGCTGATGAGCGCGGTAGCGGCGGCGCTGGAAATCGGGCGTAGCGACCATGGCGGGCGCACCGTCGGCGCCTTATTTTCCTTGCTGGCGCTGGCGGCATTGGCGCGCATCGCCATCGTCTGGACGCAACTCGACAAGACGGCGGAGTTCGCGCTGCTCAAGCCTTGGCTGCCCGCCATCGCCTGGCTCGCGGCGGGCGCGCTGCTGCTGGCGGTAGCGTTCCGCGCCAACAACGGTTCGATGCCGAGGCAATAGCAGCGGCGCCGATCGATTTTAGGCCGGACGCCGGAGCGCCCGCCATCCTCAGTCTTCGCCGCCACGCCTCTTTATGACATCACAGGTTATAATGACCCATCGCCATCAACCGCCCTATCCGCCGTGATCTCACGCCAGCCCATACCCTATGCTTTTGCGCGCCGCCACGGCGTGCTGTTGCTGCACCATGACGGCAGCCATGCCCAGATCGCCCTACGCCACGGAGCGGCGCCAACCGCCTTGGCCGAAATTCGGCGCGTGTTCGGTTTTTCCTTGCAGGTCGAAGAACTCGACGCCGAAATTTTCGACCGCCGCCTCGCCGCCGCGTATTCCGACGGCAATCAAGCCGCCGCGCAACTCGCCGAAGGCATCGAGCAGGATATGGATCTGGCGCGCCTGTTGCAGGACGCGCCGCAAACCTTGGAGCTGCTCGACACCCACGACGATGCCCCGGTGATCCGTATGATCAACGCCTTGCTGACGCAGGCCTTGCGCGACAACGCCTCGGACATCCATATCGAGCCGTATGTCGAACGCTCTGTGGTGCGTTTCCGCATCGACGGCGTAATGCGCGATATCGTCAGCCCGCCGCGCACCGTGCATGCGGCGCTGGTGTCGCGCATCAAGGTGATGGCCAATCTCGATATCGCCGAAAAACGCCTGCCGCAAGACGGACGCATTTCCTTGCGACTGGCCGGACGTAGCGTCGACGTGCGCGTCTCCACCCTGCCCGCCGCCCAGGGCGAACGCGCGGTGCTGCGCCTGCTCGACAAGGAAAACGCGCGGCTCGACTTGCCGATGCTCGGCATGGCTGCGGGTTCCTTGCAACAACTCGATCACCTTATTCGCCAACCGCACGGCATCATCCTCGTCACCGGCCCCACCGGCTCGGGCAAAACCACCACGCTCTACGCCGCGCTGTCGCGTCTCGACGCGGGACGCTTGAACATCATGACGGTGGAAGACCCGATCGAATACGAACTCTCCGGCATCGGCCAGACGCAGGTGAACGCGCGCATCGATCTGAGCTTTGCGCGCGCTTTGCGCTCGATCTTGCGTCAAGATCCGGATGTCATTATGATCGGCGAAATCCGCGATATCGAAACCGCACAAATCGCCGTGCAGGCCTCATTGACCGGCCACTTGGTGCTCGCCACCTTGCACACCAACGACGCGGCGAGCGCGATCACGCGCTTGGCGGATATGGGCGTGGAGCCGTTCTTGCTGGCCTCGTCGCTGCTCGGCGTGATGGCACAGCGCCTGGTGCGCCGCCTGTGCCCGCTATGCCGCACCCCCGACGCGATCGGCGCCGCCGAATTGACGCAACTCGGCCTGACGGTCGATAGCAGCTTCGTCGCCAACGGTTGCGCCCATTGCGGCCACACCGGCTACAAGGGCCGCACCGGCATCTACGAACTGTTGCGCGTCGACGACGCGCTGCGCGCGCTGATCCACGAACGCTCGGGCGAAGCCCGCTATCGCCGCTACGCCCAAGAAAACGGCATGACGCCGCTACGCAACGACGGCCTGCGCTGGCTAGCCGACGGCACGACCTCGGTGGCGGAGTTGTTGCGGGTGACGCGGGATTGACAACGGCGTCTCACGTTGACGTCCTCGGCCTGGTTTGAAATAGGGAGATGAAGATGACTCAGCTTGTATTAGATATGCCCGAAGAAGCGTTTGCCACTTTGCATCAAGCGCCGAGCGAATTCGCACAGGAAATGCGTATTGCGGCAGCAGTGAAATGGTATGAGCTAGGCCGGGTGTCCCAAGGGCGAGGCGCCGAGATCGCCGGCTTGACGCGCGCCGGCTTTATCGATGCCCTGTCACGCTACAAGGTGAGCGTATTTCAATACACCGCCGAGGAGTTGAAGGAAGAGCTACGGGATGACGTGACTGCATCGTCATTGATTCGTCCGCTATTATTACGATGTTTCGCAGTGGACAAGCGCACCTGTTGCCGCGATTATTCTCGCATATCGTTATCCCCGAAGCGGTCTGGCAGGAAGTTATCGGCGAGAAAGACGATGCCGCGGCCTATGGCATCGTGCATGCGCCGTGGTTGAAACGGGAATCGGTTATTCCATCGCCAAGAATTCTGGCTTGGTGTCTCGGAAGGGCGAAACAGCCGTGTTGAGCCGGGCATTGGAGGAACCCTCGCTGCGCGTG
>DATETD010000111.1:0-2928 GCA_035283885.1 Rhodocyclaceae bacterium | reverse complement strand
GCGGCCAGCCGATTGGTCGAGCACGGCGCCAACCAACTGGCGGTGGCGCCGCCGCGTCCGGCGTGGTTGAAATTCGTCGACCAGTTCCGCAATTTTCTGGTGATCGTACTGCTCGCCGCCGCGGTGTTGGCCGGCGCGGTCGGCGAGTTGAAAGATGCGATCGTGATTGCGATTGTGGTGCTGCTCAACGCCTCCTTGGGTTTCTTTCAGGAGCATCGCGCCGAAGCGGCGCTGGCGGCCTTGAAGAATATGCTGGCGCCGATTGCGCGCGTGCGTCGCGACGGCGTTGCGGCCTTGATTCCGGCGGTCGAATTGGTTCCGGGCGATATTCTGTTGCTCGAAGCGGGCGACCGCATTCCCGCCGATGCGCGCGTGCTGTGCGCCTATGCGGCGGAAGTGGCCGAAGCGGCGCTGACCGGCGAATCGCAGGCCGTCGCCAAGAGTCCCGACGTCGTCGATCAAAAGTCGGCGCTGGCGGAACGGAGTTCGATGCTGTACATGAACACCGTGGCGACGCGCGGTCGGCTCGAAGCCGTGGTCGTTGCGACCGGGATGCGCACCGAGATGGGCGCGCTCGCCGGACTGCTGGCCGACGCCGCCGAATCGGCCACGCCCTTGCAAATTCAACTCGACCGGCTCGGCAAGCGGCTGGCGGCGATCGCCGGCGGCGTGGTGACGCTGATGTTCATCCTCGGCCTGATGCGCGGCGACGATCTGGTGCGCACGGCGATGACGGCGATTGCGCTCGCGGTGGCGGCGATTCCCGAAGGTCTGCCCGCCGTGGTGACCGTCACCTTGGCGCTCGGCATGCATCGCATGGCCAAGCGCCACGCTATCGTCAAAAAATTGTCGGCGGTCGAAACGCTGGGCTGCACGACGGTGATCTGTTCCGACAAGACCGGCACGCTGACTTTGAATCAGATGACGGCGCGGCGCGCTTACTTTGCCGGCCGTCATTTTGCCGTCGATGGCGAAGGCTATGCCGGAATCGGTCGTATCGGCGCCGACGATGGCCGCGCGTTGCCCGAGATGGCGCTGCTGTGCGCGCCCGCCGTGCTGTGCGCCGATGCGCGTATTCGCGATGGCGCCTTGATCGGCGATCCGACCGAAGGCGCCTTGCTGGCCTTGGCGGCGAAGATCGACGCTGTTGCCGCCGATGCCTACGCCGCGCGCTATCCGCGCATCGCCGAAATTCCATTCGACTCGACGCATAAATTCATGGCGACCTTCCACCGCGAAGGCGAGTCGGTGCGCATGTGGGTCAAAGGCGCGCCCGACGTGTTGCTGGCGCGCGCCATTCGCTGGACGAATGAAAACGGCGAAGCGCCGCTCGATGCGGCGGCCCGCAACGATTTCGCCGCGCAAAACACCGCGTTCGCCGAAAACGCCATGCGCGTACTGGCCTTGGCCGGTCGGCTGATTCCCGTAGCGGAATTCGATGCGAACGGCGATTTGATGCGCTGGGCCGAGGAGCTGACCCTGATCGCGCTGGTCGGCATTATCGATCCGCCGCGTGCCGAGGCGCGCGAGGCGATCCGCGTCTGCCAAGCCGCCGGCGTAGCGGTGAAGATGATTACCGGCGACCATCGCGTCACCGCGGCGGCGATCGCGCGCGATCTCGGCCTGGTCGGCGAAGTGCACGAAGGCTGCGAGATCGACGGACTCAAAGGCGCGGCGCTGATCGAGTTGGTCGAGCGCACGGCGGTGTTCGCGCGCGTTTCGCCGCAACATAAACTGCATATCGTCGAGGCGCTCAAGGCGCACGGCCATGTGGTGGCGATGACCGGCGACGGCGTCAACGATGCGCCCGCGCTGAAAACCGCGCATATCGGCGTCGCGATGGGAATTACCGGCACGGAAGTCACGAAGGAGGCGGCGACCTTGGTGCTGACCGACGACAACTTCGCCAGCATCGTCGGCGCGGTCAAGGAAGGGCGCACCATTTACGACAATATCGTCAAGTTCGTGCGCTTTCAGTTATCGACCAATATCGGCGCGATTCTCACCGTACTGGGCGCGCCGCTGTTCGGCATGCCGACGCCGTTTACGGCGATCCAGATACTTTGGGTGAATATCATCATGGACGGGCCGCCCGCGATGACGCTAGGCGTAGAACCGGCGCGTTCCGGCATCATGAATGCGCCGCCGCGTCGTGCCGATGCGAATATCCTGACCGGCGAACGCTTATTGCGTCTGGGCTTGTACGGCCTGACCATGGCGGCGGGAACGCTGTTCGCGTATGCCTGGGGCGAACAGCGCGGCGGTCAACCGCATGCGATGACTATGGCATTTACCGCGTTCGTGTTGTTCCAGTTTTTCAATATCTTCAACGCGCGCAACGAATACGGCAGCGCATTCAATCGTCAGTTTTTCCGCAATGGAAAACTCTGGATGGCGGTCTTCGGCGTCGTCGCGCTGCAAATCGTGGTGGTGCATTGGGGGCCGGCGCAAAAGGTATTCGATACCGTCGATCTGAGCCTGGCCGATTGGCTGCTGCTGGCTGCGGTCGCATCGAGCGTATTGCTGTTGGACGAAGCGCACAAACGGGTCGTCGCGGTGTCGCATCGCCGCAATCGGTGACACGCCATGACGGACGCCTCCACTACCGATTCCATTATCGACGACTACGACACGCCGTGGAAAACCGCGCTGGTGCGCTATTTTCCCGAGTTTATGGCGTTCTATTTTCCCGCGGCGTATGCCGGGATCGATTGGACGAAGCCGTATCTGTTTCTCGACAAGGAGTTGGCGCAGGTGGTGCAGGACGCCGAGCTGGGTAAGCGGATTGCGGATTGCGGATTGCCTGGTGCAGGTGGAATTGACGCATGGCGAACAAGGATGGATTTATATCCATATCGAGATTCAAGGCCAGCACGACCCCGCATTTGCCGAGCGCATGTTCGTCTACAATTACCGGATTTACGATCG
>DATETD010000110.1:0-3377 GCA_035283885.1 Rhodocyclaceae bacterium | reverse complement strand
CGCCAGGATGAGCGAGCGTTGCAACGGAAGTGCGAGAGCAAAGCGGCGATGGGGTGTCATGGCGTCCTCATGTCGTTTCGGCGGGCAGCGGCAATTCGACGCAAAAGCGGGCGCCCCGATTTTCCCCCGCCGATTCCGCCCAAATTTTTCCGCCATGATGTTCGACGATTTTGCGGCAGAGCGCCAGACCGACGCCCGTACCTTCGTAGTCGGCGCGGCTTTGCAGCCGCTGAAAGACCTGAAACAGCCGATCGATTTGATGCGGATAAATGCCGACGCCGTTGTCGCTAATGCTCACTCGCCATCGGCCATGGAGCGTCTCGCTATGTACGACGATTTCCGGCGTGCGCTCGGCAACGCGAAACTTGAGCGCATTGTCGAGCAGGTTTTGCAACAACCGTACAAATTCGTCATGACTGACGAAAACGTGCGGCCAATCGCCGTCGATGCTCACATGGGCCGACGCCTCGGCGACGGCGGTATGCAAATAAAGTTGTGCCTCGTCGATCAGCGTGCGGCTGGCGATCCAGGCGCGCGGCTCGCCGATACGGCCCACGCGCGAATATTCGAGCAGCGCCACCAACATGCGATCGAGGCGCTTGGCGCCGTCGGCGGCGTAGTTCAGGTAATCGCGATGCTCGCTGTCGAGCTTTTCGCCGAGGTTCAAGTCGAGCAATTGCAAATAACTGGCGATCATACGCAGCGGCTGGCGCATGTCGTGAGAAATAGCGTAGCTGAACTGCTCCAACTCCGCATTCGAGCGCTTAAGCTCGTTCTCGGCTTTAACGCGATCCGAAATGTCGTAAAACGTCCATAAGGATTCGCCGTTGCGATTTTCCATCAGGGCGCCGCTGACTTCGGTCCAAATCGTGCGTCCGTCCTTGCGCAGCATCTCCAGGCGCGAGCGGAAAATCTCTCCCTTGCTCAGGATCGAGTAGGCGATTTCTCCAACCGACCGATACGAGGCTTCGTCGGGATAGCATTGACGTATGTCTTGACCGATCAATTCGTTTGGCGGCCAGCCCACGATCTTTTCGAACGCGGGGTTGACCCAAACGAATTGGCGCTTTTTGAGTTTTACGATGCCGACCAGTTCGTTGTCGAGAATGGTTTTTTGTTCGACGAGGAGTAGCGCCAACTGTTGCAGGGTTTTTTTAAGCCTGCCTTCCGTATGACGCATCGCGTCTTCGCGTTGCCATAGCGCGGTCAGTAGTTGATTGAATTGCGCGATCAATTGTCCAATTTCATCGGGTCTGGCGATAGCTAGCGCTTGCGCGATCTGGTGACCGGTGGAGCGACCGACCAGATCGTCGACCGCGCTCGCCAATGGCGAGAACTGTCGCATCAGCATCCGCCAAATCAACAAGCCAGCCGCTAAGGTTAGCGTTATCGTAGCGATCAGCATATGCTTTTGTATCGAATGCAGCGGAGCGAAAGCTTCATGCGTCGGCAGGGCTATCCCCAAACGCCAATCGGCGCTAGGGATGCGTTTGGCCGCCGTCAACTCCTCCACGCCGCGAGAATTCACTGCGACGCCATAACCTTCGTAGCCCTGTTGATATTTGTCGTGCATCGCATTGAGGCCGGGGGCGGGTAGGGGCTGCATGATGCGGCTCTTATCGGTGGCGGTGACGAAGCGCTGGCTCTGCGGCGCGATCAGCAGATAGCCGCCGCTTTGTCCGTAACGATGCGTCGTTAGTTTGTCGAGAAAATTCGGTGCGCTTAAATCGACGATTCCCGCCAAAGCGCCGAGGATATGCCCGCGTGCGTCGCGGATCGGCGCGGCCATGCCGACTATCGGGACATTCGATACTTTTGCCATGGCCGGCCCACCTATCGTCGCCATGCCCTTCTTCAATGCGGTCGCGACGACGTCGATCTCGCCATAATCGAGACCTCGCCGTCCAGCTAGATAGGGTGCGTCGGCCAGCACCGTGCCGTCCAATGCGCAGACGACGATCCCGCCATTGAACATGTTCTGTAAAGGCGGGCGAACTTCGATAAATTTCCGTAGCGCAACCGGGTCGTTCATCAGCGTTGCATCGATGAGTTTGGCGCTGCTCTCTAGGGCGTTCACTCGTTGTTTCAGTTCTTCGTCGATACTGGTGGCCACAAACGACACGGTGGCGAACTGCTGCTCGCCCAGCAGACGATGCATATCCTGTCGTAGAACCAATACGGCATAAAACGAGAGCAGCCAGAGGCTCACGACAAAGATGACCATCATAATGACGGTAATTCTGATTTTGAGCGAACGATGCCACAAGTCTCTAAACATGGTTATGCAAGGCTTTACGAAGAAAGGTCGATGAGGCGATCGACGGGTGAGGGCTGGCCGAAAAAGAACCCTTGGAAAGCGCGGCAACCTTGTTGTTCCAAACAATCGCGTTGCGCCGCCGTTTCCACGCCCGAGGCGATGACGCTTAAACCTAAATTTCGCCCCAAGGCGACGATGGTGCGCGCGATGGCGGCATTGTTGGGGTCGCTGTCGACCTCGTGGATAAAGGATCGATCGATTTTGAGTTGATCGATAGGCAGGTGTTTGAGATAACCCAGCGAAGAATAGGCGGCGCCGAAATCGTCCAAGGAAAAGCCGATACCGAGTGCTTTCAGGGCCTGCATTTTGCTCTGGGTGTCTTCGATATTCTCGAGCAGCAGGCTTTCGGTCAATTCCAGTCGCAGTCGATTGGGATACGCTCCGGTGTGGGCCAACGCCTCTTGCACCTGCGCGACGAAATCCGCTTGACGGAATTGTCGCTTACTGACATTGACGGCAAGGGTCAGATGCGCCGTTTCGGCGTATTCGGCCCAACGGCGCAATTGAGTACACACCGTTTCGAGCACCCAACGACCGATAGGCAACATCAAACGGGTTTCCTCGGCCAGCGGAAGAAAATCGTCGGGCATAAGTACGCCACGCGTCGGGTGTTGCCACCGCAATAGCGCTTCGGCGCCGATCAGGCGTCCATCGACATCCACTTGAGCTTGATAATGCACTAGGAATTGCCGGGTGCGTAGCGCCTCGCGCAACTCGAATTCGAGGGTGGCGCGAGCCTCGATCAGCGACTGCATCGTCGGATCGAAAAAGCGAAAAGTATTGCGACCGGCGGCTTTTGCCTGATACATGGCGAGGTCGGCGCGCTTCAGTAGCTCGTCAACGCTGGTTTTTCGATCCGAAAACAAGGCGATACCGATACTGGGTGTGCTGTGATGCTCGTTGCCGGCGAGCGAGTAGGGTCGATTCAATGCTGAGAGGATTTTTTCGGCAACAGCTTCGGCCTGGGACGCCGCTTTTTCCAGCGGCGGGTCCAGCCCTTCCAGTAAAACGACAAATTCGTCGCCGCCGAGTCGGGCGACAGTGTCGCCGTCGCGAACGC
>DATETD010000109.1:0-6694 GCA_035283885.1 Rhodocyclaceae bacterium | reverse complement strand
TAGGTATCGACTTGGCAATCAACGTGCCCGCCATAATATTGACGTCGTCGGCGATCTGCAAATGACCGAGAATGACCGACGCGCCCCCCACCGTGCAGCGCTTGCCTATCGTCGCACTGCCGGCAATACCCACGCAACCGGCGATCGCCGTATGAGCGCCGATTCTGACGTTATGGCCCACCTGAATCTGATTATCCAGTTTGACCCCCTGCTCGATCACCGTATCGTCGAGCGCGCCGCGATCTATCGTCGTGCCGGCGCCGATTTCCACATCGTCCTCGATCGACACCCGTCCTATCTGCGGAATTTTCAGCCAGGAACCGTCGCCCTCGCGCGCAAAACCGAAACCATCGGCGCCGATGACCGCGCCGGCATGCACCAGACAACGCCGGCCCACGCGACATCCGGCATAAATCGTCACATTCGCGGCCAAGCGCGTCTGCTCGCCTATCGTCACGTTCGCGCCGATGCTGGAGTTGGCGCCGATCTCGACGCCGGCTTCGATCACGGCGCCCGGCCCGATCCACACGTTCGCCCCGATGCTGGCGGATTCCGACACCGCGCCTTCGACGATCGCGCTCGCATGAACGCCGGGGACGATGGGCGACGGCGGATTCAGCCATTGCGCCACCCGCGCATAATAACGATAAGGCTGCGGCGTCACTATAACGACATAATCCCCCGGTATGGCAGGCGGCGCCATGACGACGACGGAGGCATGCGTCGCGGCAAGTCGCGAGCGATATTTCGCATTGGAGCAAAAAGCCAGATCGCCGGCTTGCGCCGTTTCCAACGGAGCGATGCGCCGCACCATGGCGGCGCCGGCGTCGAATTGCGACGTTGCGCTAGCGAAACACTCCCCTCCCAAACGGGCAACGATCTCGTCAACGCGCAACATGCCGATTCACACTCGGAAACTCAAAAACACTCAAAAATACGTCGATTCGCAAAGAAAATCGAATTACTTGCCGCCATCCCCTAGCGCCTTAATCACCTTCTCGGTGATATCGATGCGGGGATTGGCGTATACCGCATCCTGGAATATTATGTCGTACTTCTCAGCCTCGGCGATTTGCTTGATGATTTTATTGACTTTTTCGAATATCGACGCCATTTCGTCGTTTTGACGCTGACTTAAATCCTCGCGAAACTCGCGCTGCTTGCGTTGAAAGTCGCGATTAAGATCGCTCAATTCGCGCTCTTTACTGCGTCGATCGCTTTCGGCCATGGTCAACGCGTTCTTTTCCAAGGTTTCCTGCAGCGCTTGCACCTGTTTCGCCATGCGCTGCAACTCCTGATCGCGCTTTTCGAATTCTTTTTCGATGCGTTTTTTCGCCTTGCTGGCCTGAGGCGCATCGTTCAGTATGCGTTGGCTATTGACGAAACCGATTCTCGACTCGGCCCATAGCGGAGCAGAGAACGAAAATACCGCAAAACCCAACAATAATGTTTTCTTCAGCATATTGATCTCGTAATTACAGTATCAGAATACGGAACCCATCTGGAATTGCAAACGCTGCAACCTGTCCTCGGGTTTTTTGGAAATCGGATTGGCTAAAGAAAACTTGAGCGGCCCCATAGGCGAACTCCAGGTCAAAGCCAATCCGGCGCTATAACGAATGTCCGACAAACTCAAACGGGTGCCGTAGCCCCATACATTCCCGGCATCGACGAAGGCGCTGGCGCGAAACGATTTATCCTGCCCGATGCCGGGGATAGGAAAAAACATTTCCGCATTGCCGATCAAACGACTGTTGCCACCCAACGAGCCGCCCGACACCGTATCCTTGGGGCCCAGCGAGCCGGAGTCGTAACCGCGCACCGACCCGATACCTCCTGCATAAAAATTCTTGAAGAACGGTAATTCCTTGCTGCCGTAGGCCTTCGCGCCGCCGATTTCGCCGTTCAACATCAGCGTCACCTTACGATCCACCGGGATAAAGTGCTGATATTGATAGATGGAACGATAATACTTGGCGGTGCTGCCGGGCAAAGCCAACTCCAACACCGCGCGCTGATAGGCCCCCTTCATCGGATAGAGCAGACTATCGCGCTCGTCCTTGGCCCAACCGAAGGTCGTCATCAAGGTATCGCTACGCTCGCCGAACTGCCCCACATAAAGCTGATAGCGCCACGGGCTGTTGGCGTCGACTTTCAAGGTGGTGCGGTCGATAGACACGCCGAAACTCAAATAGTCGTCTTCGCCGATCGGCAATCCGTAACGCACCCCGCCGCCCACCGCATCGGCGCCGAAACTGCCGACCGACAAGGTGCTGGTGTCGGTTTTGCGTTGGTAGATATCGAAGCCTTGGCTGACGCCATCGACCGTGAAATAGGGGTCGGTGTATGACATCGAAAACAGTTTGTTGGAGCGGCTGGTATTGATCCCCAAGCCGAGATGCTTACCGCTGCCGAATAAATTCTGCTGCTGGATCGAGCCGGACAGGGTCAATTTTTCCGAACTTGAAAATCCGGCGCCGATCATCATGCTACCGGTGGGTTTTTCCTTAACCTTGATCTCGACATCGACCTGATCGGTCGTTCCCGCCACCGCCGGAGTTCCGACAGTCACTTCGTCGAAGTAGCCCAAGCGATCGACCCGCGTGCGCGACTTATTGATTTTGTCGCCATCGTACCAAGACGACTCCATTTGCCGCATCTCGCGGCGAATCACCTCGTCGCGCGTGCGAGTATTTCCTACCACGTTGATATTTCTTACATAAACGCGACGACCGGGATCGATGAATATCGTAAACGCCGCCAAACGCTGCTCTTTGTCCAACTCGGGCGAGGCGTTGACGTTGGCGAAAGCAAAGCCTTCGTTGCCCAAGCGTTCGCTGATCGCTTTGGTGGTCTCCGTCATTTTTTCGCGCGAAAACACCTCACCGGCCTTGATTTGCACCAAGCGGTTCAATTCCGGCTCGGGCAACAACAATTCGCCGGCCAGCTTGACCGAAGAGACCGTATATTTCGCGCCCTCGTTGAGATTGACGGTAATGTAAATATCCTGTTTATCCGGCGTGATCGACACCTGGGTCGAATCGATATTGAATTCGAGAAAACCGCGATCCAAATAATAGGAGCGCAGCGTTTCGAGATCGCCCGAAAGTTTCTGCTTGGAATACTGATCGTTCTTGGTATACCACGTCATTAAACCCGAAGGACGCAGGATCAATAAATCCAGCAGTTCGCTTTCCTTAAAGGCCGAGGCGCCGACAATGTTGATTTGCTTGATGCGCGCAATCTCGCCTTCATTGACGTTGAAATTGATCGCGACACGATTCCTTTCAAGCGGCGTCACCGTCGCTTTCACATCGACCGCATAATGCCCTTGAGATAAATACTGACGCTTCAACTCCTGTTCGGCGCGATCGACCATCGCACGGTCGAAAATACGCGACTCGGCCAAGCCGACATCCCGCAAGGATTTTTTCAAATCGTCGGGCTTGAACGCCTTCAGACCGACAAACTCAAGGGACGCGATCGCCGGACGCTCGTCGAGGACGACAACCAATACCCGACCATCGATTTCGAGCCGGACGTCCTTAAAAAATCCGGTAGCGAACAAGGTCTTGATCGCCGCCGCCGCCTTTTCGTCGGTCATGGTGTCGCCCACCTTGACCGGCAAATAGGAAAACACCGTACCCGCTTCCGTACGCTGAATTCCTTCAACCCGAATATCCTTGATCTGGAACGAATCGAACGCCGACACCGACTGGACTAGCAAGGCCGAAGCCAAGCCGACAAGCAACTTAGTATTCATTGAATATGCACATATTTTGCCCGGAACGAATAATCGCATCAAATGGCGCATGCGCTCAGCCCACCAGGCGGTTAAAGTCGTTGTAAAAAGCGAACGCCATCAGCAGCGCCAGCAACGCCAAGCCGATCTGTTGACCGATTTCCAACGCACGCTCGGACACCGGCCCGCCTTTTATAAATTCGGCCAGATAATACATCAAATGACCGCCGTCCAGCACGGGAACAGGCAACAGATTCAGCACGCCCAGGCTGATGCTGATCAGCGCCAAAAATCTAAGGTAATAACTCAAGCCGAGTCGCGCCGATTGTCCAGCATAATCGGCGATCGTCACCGGGCCCGATAGATTCTTCCAGGACAATTCGCCCGTGAGCATTCTGCCCATCATCCGCAGGCTCAACACCGAGGTATCCCAGGTCTGCACGCAAGCACGACCGAAGGCCTCGATCGGGCCGTAACTGACGGTCACCGTCATATTCGATATTTCGTCGCTATTTTCTTGCGGCGCGAGCCCGATGCGCCCCACCCTCAGCCCGCCATCCTCGACGCTGCGCGGCACGACGACCATCGTATGACGAATTCCTGCTCTGTCGACGACGAAACTCAAAGGTTTATCGATCGAAGCGCGCGCAATCGTCGCTACTCGGCTCCAATCCGCGATCGTTTCGGCATCGATCGCCACGATCCTGTCGCCGATTTGCATGCCTGCAGACTCCGCCGCCGAGCCGGGCGTCACTCGACCGATGATCGCCGGGATCGGCGGGCGAAACAACAGCAAGCCAAAGGGACGCAACGGATCTTTTTCCAATTCTTGCAGATCGAATTGACTGGTCTGCAAAACCAAGCGGCTTGCGACCGATTCGGGCGGCGGCCCTTGCACATCCAGTTGCAACGGCGCCCGATCCAGCGCTTGACGCAACACTTCCCAGCGCAGATCCTGCCAGGAAGCGATCGCATGACCATTCACCGCACGCACCGTGGTCCCGGCCGCCACGCCCGCCATCGCCGCCGCCGTTCCCGCCGGCGGCGTCGCCAACCGGGGTTTAAGCTCGATCACGCCCGTCATGAACAGCCCCCAATACAACACCACGGCCAGCAGTAAATTGGCGACGGGGCCGGCAACCACGATCAACGCCCGTCGCCCGACGCTTTGCCGATTGAATGCGCGCTCACGCTCGTGCGCCGCCACCTCGCCTTCGCGCTCGTCCAACATTTTGACATAGCCGCCGAGCGGTATCAGCGCGACGGCCCATTCGGTTTTATCACGACCGAATTTCCGCGCCGCTAAAACACGACCGAATCCGATCGAAAATCGCAGCACTTTGACATTGCACAGCCGTGCCGCCAGGTAATGCCCCAGCTCATGCACGACGACCAGCACTCCCAATGCCAAGAGGAATGCGCCGGCATACCAGATAAGGGACTCGACGGTCACGGAGCCCACGGAGTCATCGACGTTGGAATTTCGCCACGGCTTGGCTGGCCGCCGCGCGCGCCTGACGATCGGCATCCAAAACCGCAGCAAGGTCGGACGCTTCGGCGAACGGCACCGTATCCATGGCCATCGCGATTACATCGGCAATCTTGAGGAAAGGCAAGCGACGCGCAAGAAACGCCTCGACGGCGATTTCGTTCGCGGCGTTCAACACCGCCGCCGCATTGCCTTGGGCGCGCAAAGCGCGATAGGCCAAGCCAAGACAGGGGAAGCGTTGCCTATCGGGTGGTTCGAAACTCAACTGCGACACTTTGACCAGATCCAACGAGGCGACGCCGGAGTCGATCCGTTGCGGCCACGCCAAGGCATGGGCGATCGGCGTGCGCATATCGGGATTGCCCAATTGCGCCAACATCGAGCCGTCGGTGTAGTCGACCAACGAATGGATGACGCTCTGAGGATGGATCACGACTTCGATCGCATCGGCCGGCACATTGAACAGCCAATGCGCCTCGATCACTTCCAGCCCCTTGTTCATCAAGGTGGCCGAATCCACGGAGATTTTTCGTCCCATCGACCAATTGGGATGAGCGATCGCCTGTTCGGGCGTGACCGTCGCCAATTCGTCGAGCGACTTGGTGCGGAACGGCCCGCCCGAAGCCGTCAGCAGCACACGTTTTACGCCGGCGGCGGCCATATCGCCATTATATCCACTTGGCATTGACTGAAAAACGGCGTTGTGCTCGCTATCGATCGGCAGCAACACCGCGCCGCCGCGTTTCGCTTCGGCCAGCATCACGGCGCCGGCCATCACCAAGGCCTCTTTATTCGCGAGCAAGATGCGTTTTCCACTGCGCGCCGCCGCCAACGTCGCTTCCAGACCCGCCGCGCCGACGATCGCCGCCATCACCGCATCGACCTCGGCGAGACTGGCGACCTGAATCAGCGCCGCCGGCCCGTAGAGCACTTGAGTCTTGACGCCTTGCTCGACCAACTGGGTCGAAAGCCGCACAGCGTCGTCGGCGCGTCCGACGACGGCATACGCCGGACGAAACTGCACGCACTGACGCGCCAAAACGTCGATGCGGCTATAGCCGGTCAAGGCCACGATCTCGAAACGTTCGGGATGACGCGCCACCACATCCAAGGTGCTGACGCCGATCGAGCCGGTTGCGCCGAGAACGGTCAGTTTCATGGTTGCAGCAGCAGCATGATCGATGCCGCCAGCGGTAAGGTCGAGGTCAGACTATCGATACGATCCAGCACGCCGCCATGCCCCGGCAGCAAAGCGCTACTGTCTTTAAGTCCGGCTTGTCGCTTCAATAAAGACTCGTACAGGTCGCCCATCACGCTGACCGCCGTCAGCAACAGTAGTAAGGCCGCCGCGGCCAGTCCGCCCCACGACCACAGCAACGAATTTTCGCCCAGAGGCGAATACATCAGCAAGGCAAAACCGTAGATCAGCACACCGATCACGGCGCCGACCACGCCCTCCCAGG
>DATETD010000108.1:0-17509 GCA_035283885.1 Rhodocyclaceae bacterium | reverse complement strand
CACGACCGCCGGCAAAAACACCTCCATCACCCATAGCGCCTTGCCGCTCAAGCGGTAACGCGCCCGGCGCGCCCAAAGTTGCGGCGGCAATTCGACCGCAGGCGCGGCGCTCCGTAGATGAAAGGCCACGCGGCGATAGAGGGCGTCGCGCGCATCGATGCGACGAAAATAGGGTAGTTCGCGCTCGAAACGTGGATCGGAAAACAATACCGAACCTAGAGCACGGCTGCCTAAACCGCGCAACAAACGATCCAGACGATGGCGCGGGCGATACGGCGTCAGGCTGCGCGCAAACACCACCGGCCGCTCGTCGCAACGCAACAGCACTTCGCGCGCCCACAGACGCCGCCGCGCCCCCAACCAGCCTTCGTCCGATAAAGCAGGCGTCAAACTCGTGCGCAAGGGTTCGACGCGAAAGCGGCGACAACGGCGCTGCAAACGCCGCGTCAGCGAGCCTTGGGTTTTTAGCCAAGAACGATACGGCCCTTCGTCGCGCCGCCAGAGGCTGGCCTGCCATCGGTGCATTCCATGTAGGTTGGGCTGGTTAAAGCCCAACATGGAAGCCCTCGCTAAAACTGTTGGGCTTCCTTCGTCAGCCCAACCTACGGGTATATTCATTTCTGGAAGTCACCTTAAGTCTCGCTCTGCCGTATCCAGATAAACAGCACCTGCGCCTGCGATTCGGCCAGTTGCGCGAGTTGCGCCAATTGCAGCAGCCAATTGCCGACCTCGTCCGCATCCCACGGCTCGATCTCGAACGCTTCGGTCGCCGCCAACTCATAGGCCACCTCGTGCAAAGCCTCTTCGTCCAGCGTCGCCAAGCGATCGAAGGCCTCGTCGGCTAAACGCAGCACCATCGCCCCGTCGTCGATCACGTAGCGCGGCTCATAAAAGCTCACCGCCAGCCCGAACTCGGCGCCCGTCAATAGGCAATGCAAAGTGACGATCTTGGCGGTATCCACGCCACGACATTCGACGCCGCTCCATTCGTTGACAGGCCGCGCCGAATGCGCCACGGCTTCCAACTCGTCTTCTTCGGCGGCTACGATATTGGCGATTATTCCCAAAACATCACCTCGCTACGATTGAATATTTCGTTTTACGAAAGTCGCCTGATCCGGTCGATCCGGAAAATCCGGCGAAATTCCCCAAGCGCGCTCTATCCACTGATCGGGAGACTGACGAATTCACTTCGCGCGTAAAAACTCGACAAAATCGAGCACCTCCCGCTGATAGCTCACGGGCATATCTCCTACATATCGACAAATTATCTCAACGTAATCCACGACTTATACCCGCGACTCCAACGCCTCCCAACGCTCCATCGCCGCTTCGAGCGCGGCTTCGATTTCGCTTATGCGCTGGTGCGCCTGACGCTGCGCCTCCGCGCTTTCGCGATAGAACGCCGCCGCGGCGCAGCGTTGTTGCAAGCCCGAAAGTTCGCTTTCGAGCGCTGCGATGCGGTCGGGCAATTGCGTCAATTCTCGCTGCTCGCGGAAATTCAGTTTCTTCGCCGCCGTCGTGACTACAGCCGTCTCGCCAGCGCCGACTTTTGCAGTCGCGAGCTTGGACTTGGCCGCCGCCGCTGCGGGAACACCCGAACTCGGGCGTTGCCGCACCCAATCGCTATAACCGCCGACATATTCGCGCCAAACGCCGTCGCCCTCGCTGGCGATCGTCTGCGTGACGACATTGTCGAGAAAGGTCCGGTCGTGACTGACCAGAAACACCGTACCGCTATAGTCTTGCAGCAAGGCTTCGAGCAGTTCCAGCGTTTCGATATCCAGATCGTTGGTCGGCTCGTCGAGCACCAGCACATTCGCCGGACGCGCGAACAAGCGCGCCAGCAACAGCCGATTGCGTTCGCCACCCGACAAGGATTTCACCGGCGAACGCGCGCGCTCGGGCGAAAACAGGAAGTCTTCGAGGTAGCCCATCACATGCTTGCGCGCGCCGCCGATCTCGACGTAATCCGAGCCGGGGCTGATGACTTCGGCCAAGCTGGCGTCCGGGTCCAACTGGGTGCGAAATTGGTCGAAATACGCCACTTCGACGCGCGTGCCGCGCTCCACCCTCCCCGCATCGGGCTCAAGCTCGCCGAGGATCAGGCGCAATAAGGTGGTCTTGCCGCTGCCATTCGGCCCGATCAAACCGATTTTATCGCCGCGTAGTATGCGACACGAGAATTTATCGATCACCGCGCGCGCACCGAAGCGCTTGACGACTTGATCCAACTCGGCGACGCGCTTGCCGGATTCGTCCCCCCTCAGCAAGCGGAAATCGACCTTGCCTTGTTGCTCGCGCCGCGCCGCACGCTCGACGCGCAAATGCTCCAGGCGTTTAATCCGTCCGACGCTGCGCGTGCGCCGCGCCTCGACGCCTTTGCGTATCCAGATTTCTTCCTGCGCCAGCATCTTGTCGGCGCGCGCGTTCGCCTGCGCTTCTTCATGCAACATCAATTCTTTGCGCGTCTGGTAGTCGGCGAAGCGCCCCGGAAAGCTCGCCAGCCGTCCACGATCCAGCTCGACGATGCGCGTCGATACGCCGTCCAAAAACGCACGATCGTGCGTAATCACCACCACGGCGCCGCGATAACCCTTGAGCAATTCCTCCAGCCATTCGATTCCGGCGACATCCAAATGATTGGTCGGCTCGTCGAGCAGCAACAACTCGGGTTCGCGCACCAGCGCACGCGCCAAGGCGACGCGCTTCTTGCCGCCGCCCGATAAGCTCGCCACCGGCGCATCCGCATCGAGCGCCAGGCGCGAAATCGCCTGTTCGACGCGACTGTTCAAACGCCAGCCGTCGCTGGCTTCGAGTTGCGCCTGCACCTCCTGCAAACGCTGCAACGCCTGCGCCGCAGCCGTTGCATCCACCGCATCCGTCCCGCCAGTGCCGACTTGATGCGTCAGCGCATGGTATTCCGCCAGACACTGCGCCACCGCGCCCAGGCCTTGCGCCACCGCCTCGTACACCGAGCCTTCGAGCGGAAAATCCGGCTCCTGCGCCACATACGCTACAGTCATCCCCGGCTGACGCCAAAGTTCGCCGTCGTCCAAGGGGGCAAGCCCGGCCATAATTTTCAGCAAACTGGATTTGCCGCTGCCGTTGCGACCGATCAAACCCACGCGTTCGCCCGCATCGATTTGCATGGCGGCGCGATCCAGCAAAGCCACATGGCCGAAGGCCAAACAGGCGCGATCTAGAGTTAACAATGGCATAGTTCGGCAAAATCGGTCGATGAAAGGGCGCGATTATAGTGGCAACGATCAACCTTGAAAAAGCAGTTGTCCACGAAAGACACGAAAAGCACGAAAAGAAACAAATACATATCGGTTGCTTGACGCTCACCCGATAGGTGAATGGGTTTTTGACGCAACCTATTGTTTTTGTTCGTGTCTTTCGTGCTTTTCGTGGACAATAGAAGTTTTTAAGATCAACGTCGCAAAAGTCGGCGCTGGCGGGACGGCTGCGCCTAGCGACCGCCAAACAGGTGCGCAATCGTCTGCTGCACCTGTTGCGCCGCGGCGCGCGGATCGGCGGCGGTGCGGATCGGGCGACCGACGACGATGTAATCGGCGCCGTTGCGGAAGGCTTGAGCGACGTCGACGGTGCGTTTCTGGTCGTCGACCGGGCGGTTTTCGACCGGACGGATGCCGGGCGTCACCACCAGCAGCTTGGAGCCGAGTTCGCTGCGTATCGTCGGCGCTTCGAGTCCCGACGAGACGATGCCGTCGACGCCGCAGGCCAAGGCGCGTTTGGCGCGCGACAGCACCAATTTTTCGACATCGCAGGCAAAACCGAGATCGTCGAGATCGCCGCGATCCAGGCTGGTGAGCACCGTCACCGCAAGGATTTTGAGCTCGCCTTTGTCCTTGACCGCCGCTTCCATGATCGATTGATTGCCATGCACCGTAGCGAACGTTGCGCCGCTTTTCGCCAAGGCGCGCACCGCGGAACGCACGGTTTCGGGCACATCGAAAAATTTCAAGTCGGCGAACACCTGCTTGCCCTGCCCCGTCAGCCAGCGCAGCAGTTCGAAATAACCCTCGGACATAAACAGCTCCAGTCCGATCTTGTAGAAGCTCACCGCATCGCCGAGTTGATTCACCAAGTCGCGCGCCGCCTGGGCGTCGGCGACATCCAAGGCCATAATCAAACGATCCTGCGCCGCGATCGGCTTGGTCGATAAAAAATCGCTCATACCACGTATCCTTTTCTATTAGTTTCGGGCGCTATCGCCCCGGCGGGCTATTCTACCGGCCATCCCCGCACACCGACGCCTCCCCGCCCGAATGCCCGAATGCTCGAATGAGAATGAAAGCGCTGCTCCTCGCTGATAAAATGACCTTAATCGACGTCTAGCCCTATCGCCATGCGCCACCATAAATCGACCCCGCCGCCCCCCGCCGCCTTGCAGCACGCCCTCGACTGGTTGGCCTTGCCGCAGCACGACGATGCCTTGAACGATCTCGTGCCGCTACGTCAGCATCTTGCCGGCATTCGCGATCTCGACTTGCCGGCTAGCCACCGCATCAAGCTGGCCGAGATGTTGCAGCAGCGCGTCGACCGCGTCGATCGCAAGCTGGCGCCGCTGCTGCTCGACGCCCGCTTCCCGCTATTGCGCCATCTGCGCATCGTCGCGCAAGGTTTGATCGAATTGCGCGGCCAACTCAGCACGCTCTGGCTCAAAATCGCCGACGAATCTCAACCGAGCGAGTTGAAGCATATCCACCGACCCATGACGCAAATCTGTCGTCAAGGCGTGGATAATCTGGCGCAGCAGTTGACGGCCAGCTTGTTGGTGGCGATGCCGATGCCGGCCAATCTTTGGCGCTCGACCTTGGCGCTACGCCGGATCGCTTTGGACAGTCTGGATCCCGATGCGACCTTGCCATTCGAAATGAATGCATTCGACAAGCGCTTCAAGACGATGCTGGCGCTATCGACCGCCCAACCCGAAGGACTGACGCCGCGCGAAATTTTATTTCTGGCCGACTATGCGCAGTGTCGCGCCGCCTGTATACGCCTCGACACCGCGCCGCCATCGGAAAACATCGGCTGGTTTTGGCTCGACGGCGAACTCGACCAAGCGCCGGTTGCGCTAATCCGCTCGAACTCGCAGAAAAGCCACTTGTACTTACATAGCGGCGAACTGGCCGAAGTCGCGGTGAGCGATCTTGAGCAGCTCAATAGCGGAACCCCGCCGGTCACCTTGGGACTGCCGATGCAAAGCAGCGGCGCCGATTATCGCAATGTGTTGGAGCGCGCCAGCCAGTGCTGGGCCGCCAGTCGCTATCGCAGCCATGCGCGCCGCCCGCAACAACTCAAGGTCGAAGTCTGCACCCATCTGGGTTCGCTATGGACGGCCTTAAGCTCGACCTCAGGCGCCGATAGCGCGCCGGAGAACGAAGGCAACAGTTTCGACGCCGACACCAGCGAATGGATCGTCATCAACGAAGGCCCGGCGGGCTATGCGATGGTGCATTTACAGGGCACTGTGCCCGGATTTCTGCCGGGTTTTGCCGTCGGTTTACGCACGGGCAGCGGCGCCGCTTGGCAAATATGTCTGGTGCGCTGGGCGCGCAATCAGGAGGAAGGACAGGTGGAGCTGGGGCTGGAAATCATCGCACCTTCGGCCCTGCCGGTGCGCATTCAAGCCGAAAAGCACGACCGCGCTCCTCCCGTCCCCGCGCTGCTGCTGCCGGCCTTGCCCAGGCTCAACCGCAACGAAGCGATACTCGCCAGCCGCGGCGACTACAATCTGCGCCCGTTTATGCTGCTTGAAGAAACCGCAGGCCGCCTGCGCGTGGTCGAATGCACGCCGCAACTGACCTTGGTGGAAACATCTAGCGTGGAGATTTTCGAGTTCTCGCGCGATCTTGGGGCGGTGTAGCCTCGGCTTCGCTGGCCGCTCGATGCGACGAAGGATAGCCGACGCGCGGCAGTTCGGCCACCAGCAGCGCCCCCAGCAGTATCACCCCCCAGGAAGCGTACAACCAGATTAAAAACACCGGGATCGCCGAGAATGCGCCATAGACGATGGCGTTCATCGAAAAGCCGGCGATATAGAAGGTAAATAATTTTTGCATCAGCGCAAACCCCAAGGCGGCCACCGCGCCGCCGAGCGCCGCATGCCATTTCAAAATCGTCTTATTCGGCACGAACCAGTACAGGAATCCGAGCAAGGCGGCCAAAAACGCAAACGGCAAGGCGCTTTTGACGATGAAGGCTTCGACCCAACGCGGTTCATGCACTAGGCCTAGCGATGCGCTGACGACATACGAAATTCCGGCGAGGCTCGCGCCGAACACCAGCGGCCCCAACAATAAAGCCATGCCGTGCATTGCCACGCGTTTGACCAGCGGGCGTTGCGTTTTAATCCGCCAAATTTGGTTGAACGCATGCTCTATCGTCAGCATCTGCATCACGGCGGTCGCCGCCAAGGTGAGGATGCCGAAAAAAGTGACTTGCCCGGCGCGCGCGACAAACTGTCCGACATATTTGGCGATAATCGCTCCGGCTTTATCGGGCAGCAGGTTGGCGAGTAAAAACTTTTCCAGCGCCGCGCCCAAGCCGACGCCGGTCGGCAAAAACGACACTAAGGCGAAGGCGACGACGATCATCGGCACCAGGCCGATCAAGGTCGCAAACGACAAGGCCGCCGCCGTCTGGGTGCAACGCTCGGCGCCAAAACGGCGCACGCTGCGCGCGATCAAGCGAAAAGGAAGTGTAAGTCTCATATAATTCGCAGCTTATTTTTGAGCCGTCATTATGCCTGCTATGCCTACAATTGCGGAAAACCGAGAAGTTCTGGTGTTGTATTACAGCCATCAAGGATCGGTGCGCGAACTCGCGCGCCAGATCGCGCGCGGCGTCGAACAGGTTGCGGGCATGACGGCGCGGCTGCGCACCGTGCCCAAGGTGTCGAGCGTATGCGAAGCCACCGCGCCCGAGATTCCCGACCAGGGCGCGCCGTATGTCGAGCTGCGCGATTTGCAGGAATGTTGCGCACTGGCGCTCGGTAGCCCGACGCGCTTCGGCAATATGGCCGCGCCGCTTAAATATTTTCTCGATTCGACCGGCGCCGCCTGGCAGGCCGGCGCCTTGAGCGGCAAACCTGCCGCCGTCTTCACCTCCAGCAGCAGCCTGCATGGCGGGCAAGAATCGACCTTACTATCGATGATGCTGCCGTTGTTGCATCACGGCATGCTGATCGTCGGCATTCCCTATAGCGAGCCGGCCTTGAGTCTGACGCGCGAAGGCGGTTCCCCGTATGGCGCGAGTCATTTCAGCGGCCCGCAAGCGACGGTAGCAATCAGCGAGCATGAGAAACAACTCGCCATCGCCCTCGGGCGTCGCCTCGCCGCCACCGCGCTGAAGCTCGCCTCATGAACGACTCCTCTACAAAAGTCGGCGCTGGCGAGACGGCTGCGGCTACAACTGCGACCGACAACCGCAAGGCGGTTTTCTTCAGCCGATTATCCTCTGTCAGCTTAATCGCGCTGCTATTCCTGTGTATCGCCTGGGAGCTATGGCTCGCGCCCTTACGTCCCGGCGGTTCGATGCTGGTGCTGAAGTCGCTGCCGCTGTGCCTGCCGCTGCTCGGCATCCTGAATGGCCGACGCTATACCTACCAATGGACTTCGTTGATGATTTTGTTGTATCTCGCCGAGGGCTTGGTGCGCGCCACCACCGAACATGGCGCCAGCCAACTGCTGGCGGCGGGCGAAGTCCTATTGGCAAGCTCGCTATTTATCGGTTGCCTGGGTTACGCCCGCACCAGTATCGCCAAGCCGTAAATCCGCGCTTAAATCTGCGGATTGAGCTTTTCGGAACCGACCATCAGCTTGTTGAGCGCATTCAGATAAGCCTTGGCCGAGGCGACGACGATATCGATATCCGCGCCTTGGCCATTGACGATGCGCCCATCCTTCATCAGCCGCACCGTCACTTCGCCTTGCGCGTCGGTGCCGGTGGTGATCGCATTTACCGAATACAACAGCAACTCGGAACCGCTTTTGGCCACGTTTTCAAGCGCCTTGAAGGTGGCGTCGACCGGGCCGCTGCCGGTGGCGTCGGTATGTCTTTCGACACCGCCTTCGGTAATCGTCAAACGCGCGCGCGGGATTTCGCCGGTTTCCGAATGGAACATCGACGAGACCAAGGCATAGTGTTCGGTCGGCGGCACCGACACGTCTTCGCCCATCAACGCGTATAAATCCTGATCGAAAATCTCGTGCTTCTTGTCCGCGAGCTCTTTGAAACGCGCAAACGCGAGGTTCAAAGTCTGCTCGCTATCGACCGAAATGCCGAGTTCCTGCAAGCGCGCCTTGAACGCGGTGCGTCCGGAATGCTTGCCGAGCACCAATTTGTTGGTGTTCCAGCCCACATCTTCGGCGCGCATGATTTCATAGGTTTCGCGATGTTTCAGCACACCGTCCTGATGAATCCCGGCTTCGTGCGCAAATGCGTTCGCGCCGACGATGGCCTTGTTCGGTTGCACCGCAAAGCCCGTAATACCCGACACCATCTTCGAAATCGCCACGATCTGCGTCGCATCGATGCGCGTTTCGCATGGAAACACATCCTGGCGCGTGCGCACCGCCATAACGATTTCTTCGAGCGAAGCATTGCCGGCGCGTTCGCCGAGGCCGTTGATGGTGCATTCGACTTGACGCGCGCCGGCCATCACCGCCGCGAGACTGTTGGCAACTGCCAAGCCCAAATCGTTATGACAATGCACCGACCAGATCACCTTGTCGGAGTTCGGAATGCGCGTGCGCAATTGACGGATGCGTTCGCCGAACTGCTCGGGCAGGTTGTAGCCGACAGTGTCCGGAATATTGATCGTGGTTGCGCCTTCCTCAATGACTTCCTCGATAATTCGGCACAGGAAATCGAGTTCGGAGCGCCCGGCGTCTTCGCAGGAAAACTCGACATTGTCGATGCCGTTACGCGCAAAACGCACCGCGCTTTTGGCCGCAGCGATCACTTCGTCGGGCGTCATGCGCAGCTTCTTCTCCATATGGATCGGGCTGGTGGCGATAAAGGTATGGATGCGGCCCAAACGCGCGGGCTTGATCGCCTCGAGTGCGCGCGCGATATCCTTCTCGGAGGCGCGGCACAAGCCGGCGATAGTGGATTCCTTGATCGCTTCGGCTACGGCGCGCACCGCTTCGAAATCGCCGTTCGACGCGGCAGGGAAGCCGGCTTCGATCACATCGACGCGCATGCGTTCGAGTTGGCGCGCAATACGCAATTTTTCTTCTTTAGTCATTGACGCGCCGGGGCTTTGCTCGCCGTCGCGCAAGGTGGTGTCGAATACGATCAAGGTTTCTTTGGACATGCTTATACCCTCTTCACTGAACTTTATTTCGGCGACGAGCCTAGCTTTTTGCTCTTGCGCCACTCCCAAGCCGCCATGACGTAACCGGATAGCGCATAGACGAGGAATAAGGCGAATACCATACCAGGAGGATAAGTCGAAGCCAATGCCACCCCTAAGGCTATTAAGCTGACCACCACGAAGGGTACGCTCTTGCGTGGATTGATATCCTTGCCCGCCCAATAGCGTATGTTACTCACCATCGTCACCCCGGCGAAGATCGTCAACGCACCGACCCCCCAGGCGACATCCCGTCCTGTGTAGCCCAGATCGAGCAACACCCAGACCAAGCCCGCCACCAAGGCCGCCGCCGCCGGACTCGGCATGCCCTGAAAATAGCGCTTATCGACGATGCCGATATTGGTGTTGAACCGCGCCAAGCGCAACGCCGCCCCGGCGCAATAAACGAACGCCACAATCCAGCCGACTTTGCCCAACCCCTTGAGTGCCCACTCATACACCACCAAGGCCGGCGCGACGCCGAACGACACCATATCCGACAAGGAGTCGTATTCGGCGCCGAAGGCGCTCTGCGTGCGCGTCATGCGCGCGACGCGACCGTCCAAACCGTCAAAAATCATCGCGACGAAGATCGCCACGGCGGAATCTTCAAACCGCCCATTCATTGCCTGGACGATCGCGAAAAAACCCGAAAACAGCGCAGCCGTGGTCAGCAGATTCGGCAGCAGAAAAATACCGCGTCTGCGCAACTCTGGATTCATTAAAACTTTACGTGGAATATCCGACATGGGATCGATCGCCTGAGAAGATAGCGGGCGTCAGGGTAACTGAGCCAGCACGGTGGAAGTTGCCGTCACCTTTTCGCCGATCACGACTCTAGCGATCGCACCCAAAGGCAAATATAGATCGACGCGCGATCCGAAACGAATGAAGCCGTAACGTTGCCCACGCTGCAAACGGCTGCCGGAATCAACGTAACATAAAATGCGCCGCGCCACTAAGCCCGCCACCTGCACGCAGGTAATGTCATGACCTGCGGTGGTGCGAATGTGCAGCGCATTGCGTTCGTTTTCGGTCGACGCCTTGGCGAGCGCCGCATTGACGAAAGCGCCGGCATGGTACCAACGCCTCACCACTTCGCCGTCCGCTGGACTGCGATTCGAATGCACGTTGAAAACGTTCATGAAAACACTGATCTTCAGGCAATCGCGATTCAACCAAGGATCGCGCGCCGGTTCGACCACCACTACACGCCCATCCGCCGGCGACAACACGCAGTTTTCATCGGTAGGGATAACGCGCGGCGGGTCGCGAAAAAACTGCACGCAAAACACGAACGCCAGCCAGGGCAGAACCCCCCAGCCCCAGCCCCATTGCAGACTGACCCCCAACGCCACCAACAAACTCACAAAAATAAACAGCCAACCCTCGCGGGCGATAATCGGATGAGGATAATGCTGCATCGAAGTCCCTGAAAATCTCATGTGTACTACAAAAAATCGGCAAGAACTGCGGCGCCGCCGCACCCCCTGCCGATATATCGACTATCAACAAGTCATTCTAAGCGATCGAAAAAATGAACGAAATCAATTCTTGCTTTGATCGACCAGTTTGTTCTTCTTGATCCAAGGCATCATGTCGCGCAATTCCGCGCCGACTTTCTCGATCGGATGAGCCGCGATCAAACGACGACGCGCGGTCATTTCGGGATAGTTGGTCATACCTTCGAGAATGAACTTCTTGGCGTATTCGCCCTCTTGAATCGCCTTCAACGCCTGCTTCATCGCCGCGCGCGACTCGGCGCCGATTACTTTCGGCCCCGTTACGTATTCGCCATACTCGGCGTTGTTGGAGATCGAGTAATTCATATTGGCGATGCCGCCTTCGAAAATCAGGTCGACGATCAGTTTGACTTCGTGCAAGCACTCGAAATACGCCATCTCAGGCGCGTAACCAGCTTCGGTCAGCGTCTCGTAGCCGGCCTTGATCAACTCGACCAAGCCGCCGCACAGCACGGCTTGTTCGCCGAACAAATCGGTTTCGGTTTCTTCGCGGAAATTGGTTTCGATTACGCCGCCTTTGGTGCCGCCGTTGGCCGCCGCATACGACAGCGCCACATCTTTGGCCTTGCCGGTCACGTCTTGATAGATCGCGATCAACGAAGGCACGCCGCCGCCACGCACATATTCCGAACGCACGGTATGGCCTGGGCCTTTAGGTGCGATCATAATGACGTCGACGTCTTTACGCGGCACGACTTGGTTGTAATGCACATTGAAGCCATGCGCGAACGCCAATGCGGCGCCGGCTTTCATGTTGGGCGCGACATCGTTGCGATACACGCTAGGGATGTTCTCGTCGGGCAACAGCATCATCACCACATCGGCGCCGGCGACGGCCGGGGCGATTTCTTCGACCTTCAGACCCGCCGCGACGGCCTTATCCCAAGACGCCCCACCTTTGCGCAGACCGACCGTGACGTTCACGCCGGAATCGCGCAAATTCTGCGCATGCGCATGGCCTTGCGAGCCATAACCTACGATGGTGACCTTCCTGCCCTTGATCAGCGAGAGGTCGGCGTCTTTGTCGTAATAAACTTTCATGCAAATTTCCTTTAATGATATCGGGTAACCTTGCGGCTACACCTTGAGAATGCGATCGCCGCGTCCGATTCCGCTCACCCCGGTTCTGACGGTTTCGAGAATCAACGCACGATCTATAGCTTGCAGGAAAGCGTCCAGTTTGGAACTGTCTCCCGTCAGCTCGACCACATAAGTGGATTCGGTTACATCGATGATGCGGCCACGGAAAATATCGGCGACGCGCTTCATTTCTTCGCGATCTTTGCCCATCGCGCGCACTTTAACCAGCATCAACTCGCGCTCGATATGCGGCGCTTCGGACAAATCGACGACTTTGACTACGTCGATCAGCTTATTGAGCTGCTTGGTGATCTGCTCGATCACGTCGTCCGACCCCGACGTTGCAATCGTCATGCGCGAAAGCGAGGGATCTTCGGTCGCCGCCACCGTCAAGGATTCGATATTGAAGGCGCGCGCCGAAAACAAGCCGGAAACCCGCGACAGCGCACCCGCTTCGTTTTCGAGCAAAATGGAAATAATGTGCCGCATCTTACAATTCCTCCGCCATGATCATTTCCGACAAGCCTTTGCCGCCGGCAACCATCGGATACACGTTCGCGGTCTGATCGGTAAGAAAATCCATAAAGACAAGATCGTTTTTATGTTTGGTAAACGCCTCGCGCAACGCCGGCTCGACATCGGCAGGACGCTCGATGCGCATCCCTATGTGACCATATGCTTCGGCCAGCTTGACGAAATCCGGCAAGGCGTCGACATAGGACTCGGAATAGCGATTGCCGTGGAACATCTGCTGCCACTGACGCACCATACCCAGATAACGGTTATTCAGATTGATCAGCTTGATCGGCAGGCGATATTGCTTGGCGGTCGATAATTCCTGAATATTCATCTGAATCGAACCTTCGCCGGTAATGCAGGCCACCGTCGCGCCGGGGTTCGCCAAAGTCACGCCCATAGCATACGGCAAGCCTACGCCCATCGTGCCCAGTCCGCCCGAATTGATCCAACGACGCGGTTGGTCGAATTTGTAGTACTGCGCAGCCCACATTTGATGCTGGCCGACGTCGGAGGTGACGAAGGCGTCGCCTCCGGTCACCTCGTAAAGTTTTTCGATCACAAACTGAGGCATGATTACATCGTCTTTCAGTTTGTATTTGAGCGACTGCCGTGCGCGCCATTCGTCGATCTGCTTCCACCAATCGGCCAGCGCCGCTGCATTCGGTTTGCCGGTCGAAACCGCCAACAGAGCCAAGATATCGTCCAACACGTCGCCGACATCGCCGACGATAGGCACATCCACCTTGACGCGTTTGGAAATCGAAGAAGGATCGACATCGATGTGAACGATCTTGCGCGCCACTTCGCCGAAATGCGCCGGATTGCCGATCACGCGATCATCGAAGCGCGCGCCGACCGCCAGCAACACATCGCAGTGCTGCATCGCCATATTCGCTTCGAAAGTTCCATGCATGCCGAGCATGCCGACAAACTGACCGTCGGTCGCCGGATAAGCGCCGAGGCCCATCAAGGTGTTGGTGACCGGAAAGCCCAAATTACGCGCCAATTGGGTCAAACGTTGCGCCGAATCCGACTGAATCACGCCGCCACCAGCGTAAATCACCGGGCGTTTGGCGCCCAGCAGCATCTGCACGGCTTTTTTAATCTGTCCGGAGTGCCCTTTGCGCACCGGATTGTAGGAACGCATCGTCACCGACGCAGGATACACGAATTCGCACTTCTGATTCGTCACATCCTTGGGGATATCCACCAACACCGGCCCCGGGCGACCGCTTTGGGCGATGTAAAAAGCCTTTTTCAGGGTCAGCGCCAAGTCTTTGACATCCTTGACCAGAAAATTGTGCTTGACGCAAGGACGTGTAATCCCCACAGTATCGCACTCCTGGAACGCGTCCTGACCGATGTAAGCTGTCGGCACCTGACCGCTGATGATCACCAATGGAATCGAGTCCATGTAGGCGGTGGCGATACCGGTGACCGCATTGGTGACGCCCGGCCCAGAAGTGACCAGACACACCCCGATTTTGTCGGATGAACGCGAGTACGCGTCGGCCGCATGCACGGCCGCCTGTTCGTGACGCACCAAGATATGCTTGAATTTATCCTGTTTGAACAGTTCGTCATAGATAAAGAGAACGGATCCACCGGGATAGCCGAACACATGCTCGACATTTTCTTCCTGTAGACACCTGATTACGATTTCCGCGCCAGTTAGCAGCATTGATTACACCTGTTACACTTTCAGTGAGAAACGTATAACCTTAACGACTCAGCCGCGAATGGTCAAGGACTTGTAGCTTGCACACGCCATTAAAACTGCTTTTTTTGAAACGAGACCGACTCTTTTGACTTCCCGAATCGAGCTTTCAGACTTTTTAGCCAGTGTCGAACGACGCGCCTTCAAACAGGCCATGTTCGCCATTCACAACGAGGAAACCGCTTTGGACATCGTGCAAGACGCCATGATGCGTCTTGCCGCGAAGTATAGCGACCGTCCGACGACCGAGTGGCCGATGCTGTTCCAACGTATTCTACAAAATGCGATTCGCGATAGCTATCGCCGCAGCAAAGTAAGATCCACATGGACCACCCTGCTCTCTTCCTTTTCCAACGAAGACGAAGAAGACTACGATCTGCTGGAAACTATTTCCGCCGAGACCGAGTCGGAGGGGCTGACGCAACCGTACCGGCTCTTGGAGCGCAGTCAGTTGATCGATATTCTTGAAAAGGAAATCGAAAAGCTGCCGCCGCGTCAACGAGAAGCCTTCCTGCTGCGTTACTGGGAGGAGTTGGATATCGCCGAAACCGCAGAAGTGATGGGGTGTTCGGAAGGGAGCGTCAAGACCCATTGTTCGCGTGCGACTCATACGCTCGCTGCAGCGCTCAAGCTTAAAGGTGTTGAATTATGAACGAAGACTTGAAATTCGCTTACAAGGTCCGGCAAATTCTGGATCAGGGTACGGATGCGCTCGACCCAAAACTGGCGATCCGACTGCATCAATCCCGCCAGGTCGCCGTGACCGGCTGCCAGCTTACGGCAAATAAGCTCGCAACGACGACCGGTCATTTCGCAGACGGTCACTTTTCTTCCCATTTACGCACCTTGCTGGCCGCTGTGGCCCTGACCCTGGGTGCGATAGGCGCCTACTACTGGAATTCGTTCGAGCAAGCCAGCGAATACGAGGAAATCGACAGCGCGCTGCTTGCCGACGAACTCCCCCCTTCTGCCTACCTCGACCGAGGCTTTCATACATGGCTCGAAAACGATTCGCAGCAGTCCTCGGAGTAAGCCTCGGCCTGGCCGCAGTCGCAGGCCAGGCCGCACTGCCGTCGCTGGCGCCGCTCAACCAGCTTAATCAGCCCAAATGGGCCGAATTGAGCGCCGGGCAAAAAGAGATACTGGCGCCGCTCGCTCCCGAATGGGATAATCTGGATGCTTTTCGTCGCAAAAAATGGCTAGGCATCGCCCAGCGCTACACCACGCTGAGTCCCGACGAACAGTTTCGCATCCAACAGCGCATGATCGACTGGGCCAAGTTGACACCGGAAGAGCGCAAGCTGGCGCGAGAAAAGTTCATCGCCATACAAAAATCGCCGCCGCAAAGCAAAGACGCCGTCAAACAAAAATGGCAGGAATACACCGAGTTGCCCGAAAACGAGCGCGCGCGCCTGCAAGAAGAGGCCAAATTGAAGGCGCTTAAAGCCACCAAGCAGCCGCTGCCTAAACCCGCCGCTACGCCGAGTCCCGCTACGAATACTCCGCCCAGCGGGATTCCCACCTCGCCACCGGCGACGACGCCCACCACGATAGCGCCGCCTGTCGCAGCGATGCCCCCTGCAGTGGCGCCTGCAACCGCGCAACCCCCGCTCGCGCCTACGCCTACACCTTAATCCCGCCTTATCTCCCGCTGCCGGAATCTATTGAAATAGTATGGTCACTTCGACGCCCACGCCTGCGTTGTTCCCCAGTATTCGCCGCCGCTTGGCGTCCATGTTTTATGAAGGACTGCTGTTGCTGGGCGTACTCAGCGTCATCTTTTTACTGCCGCATATCGCCATCGGCATGGCTTTTGCCTATGCCGCGCCTAGCTGGGTATTGACGATGCATTTGGTGCTGGCGCTTGCCGTCTATTTCGTCGGCTATTGGCGCTATAGCGGGCAAACGTTGGCGATGCAGACATGGAAGATTCGTCTGTCCACACCGGAGGGTACTCCTCCGACGCTGGCGCGGCTGATTCTGCGCTACGTTTTAGCCTGGTTCAGCATCGGCTACGCCGGCGCGGGCTTGCTGTGGGCGCTGCTCGACCGCGACCGGCAGTTCCTGCACGATAGGCTAGCGGGCACCTGTATCGTCTTCAGCAAAATTGGCTCTATGTGACTTGTAGGGCACTGGTTCAGTTGGATGGGATGTGGTTACACAGCCATAGGGATCATGAAAAGTTCATTCCAAGTAAGTTTTTTATCGAGGATTCCCAAGGCAACGGCAGGCACTTTTTTGGTCGTGAAATGAGTCCGCATGAAATTATGCACAACCCAATAGACATCCAGCGTTCTCTGAAGCCCTTCTTCCTTTTTCGCATAAGTGTTGGTTCGTCGGCGGAAGGTGGAGTTGCGACGGCGAAGAGCACTGTTGAAGGCTTCACAGTGATTGGCATGGATGGCGCTATTGTCAATGTCCTGCGTGGTTTCAGGGTGTTCTGGGCAGGGGGCTTCATATTTTGGACGCTTCCGACCTGTTTTGTGCGCTTGGGATCCCTTGTTCTTGATCCTGACCTTCATACCCTTCGTGAGCGTCTTGCGGGGGCGTCCTCGTTTGCCGGTCTTGACCAATTCATGACAAATCTCAAGCAAAACGCTTCCATACCGGCGCTCCCCATCGGTGATCAAGGAAATATCCCCCGTTCGGGCAATGAGGTCACGCAGTGTTCGGAGGGCTTTCCTGAACAGTTGTCGATCTTTCCGCCCACACTGGAGCTCCCAAAGGAAGCGGCTGGCTCTGTCCATGAGCACCACCGTCCATCCCTTGGATTCATCGGGGGGAGTGTTCTTGCCCACTCGCGTATAGACCTCATCACCTTCGATGATGAGTTTGAGAAAGTTATGAAGCAAGGCATAAAGAAGGAGAGCTCGCTTGATTCCGGAAAAGCGCCTCTCCCAGTCAAGCAGGGTATTCTTTGCCACCTCAAAAGTTCGGCAGGTTGCATTCAGGCCCAGCCCCTCGGTTCGGGCTGTGATCGCCTTGATGATAAGGCTGATCGGGGTTCTGATTCCGGCCAGGAAGGTGTTGAAGGTTGTGGAAAAGTACCGCCCACAGGCAGTGCATTGGAAAATATCTCTCTTCCCGTGGTGCTGGGTCTCGTAGCATGTATGGCGTCTCGTATCATCGCAAGGACAAAACGGACAAGTTGGCGTGAACGCTTCCATGATTCAAATGTCCTCCATTCAATTGATTCACAACCGAATTTTAGATGCTTCTCATCAATTAGTCCCTCTCCCTTGGCAAGAACTTTTGCATTTCCCACTCAACTGAACCAGTGCC
>DATETD010000107.1:0-3031 GCA_035283885.1 Rhodocyclaceae bacterium | reverse complement strand
GGCGACGACTTTGGCCTGAGAGCCGCCGGGACGCAAGCGACCGCGAATGCGCAGCAGCGGCGCAGTCGCCGTAAAGTCGAGCGTCACTATGGCCGCCGCCGGCTGAAGCGCGCCATCTTCTATGCTTTGGACTGGAAATTCCAAGCCGGGCTTGAGTGTCGTTAAATGCACCGTCAACGCGCCGTTCCAGTCGCGATGGATTACGCAAGAATAGCGACCGACCGCATTAGACTCGGCGCATACGGTTTGGTCGGTCGATAGTTGCGCATTGGCGACCTCTTTGCCGTCGACCGAACGGATGACGCCTTCGATCAGGATAGCCTCGTAGCGCTCGGCTTGGGCGTATTTCCTGAGCGTGGCGATATTGCTCGGCTCCGGGTGGGCGCGGTTCAATGGGGCGACTAGCCGCCATGTCCATACCGTCTTGTCGGCGTCGATGGCGAATGCATGTATGTGGCTCGCGTGCGTATGCAAGGAAGTTAGCGGCGGCAGGCCGGCAATTATTTGCGCGTCGGGGCGACCTTCGCCCCATACCCAGGCTCGACCGTCGGCGTCCAAGGCCAGCGAGGCCGCAGCGGCGGCATGAACCGATTTGAGTGCGGCGAATGCGGGCACGCGGCTGGGCTGGACGACGATTTCGAACGCGCCGCTCGGCATTAGACCGAGTTGCCCTTGAGCATTGCCGCCCCAGACCCACAGCGCGCCGTCGCGCGCCAGCGCCAGCGAATGCCGACCGCCTGCCGCGATCGCGACGATATTATCCAACTTGGGGATCATGGTCGGACTGGATACCGGGCGCGTATGCCCCAGTCCCAGTTGGCCCGAACTGTTGTCGCCCCAGCCCCAGATTCGGCCTTGGCGGTCCAGCGCCAGCGAATGGCGCTTGCCGGTCGCAACGGCGACTAGCGCCGGCAGGCCGTCGATGCGTCGCGGCTGGCGCCAGGTCGATTCCGCATCTTTCGCCAGTTGGCGGTAATCGTTATTGCCCCAGCCCCAAAGCACGCCATCCGCCGTCAGCAAAAGTCGATGGTCGGACGGGGTCTCGGCCATCGCCAGCCCGGACAGCAACCATAAAAGCAGCGTAAAAAAATGCACAATAGGGGGAGGGCGATGCGGCAGTCGAGCGAAACGTGGCATAAACGGGAGTCGGTTGAAAAGTCGGCGCTGGCGAGACGGCTCGGGGGAGGCGAAAGGAAGCGGTTTTGCTTCGTGCGCTATTTTAGACCACGTATAATCCGCCCCCCTTCGTTTGTTCCCCGCTTATCGTGTCCATCGTCGAATCCGAGCTTACCGAGCAACTGCTGCGCCGCCGCACGTTTGCGATTATTTCCCACCCCGATGCGGGTAAAACCACGCTGACCGAAAAGCTGTTGTGGTTCGGCGGCGCGATCCAGGTCGCCGGCGAAGTGCGCGCGCGCAAGGCCTCGCGCCACGCCACCTCCGACTGGATGGAATTGGAAAAGCAGCGCGGCATTTCGGTGACGAGTTCGGTAATGCAGTTTCCGTATCGCGAATGCATGATCAATTTGCTCGACACGCCGGGCCACGAGGATTTCTCCGAAGACACCTACCGCACGCTGACCGCGGTCGATTCGGCGGTGATGGTGATCGATTCGGTCAACGGCGTCGAGGCGCAGACCATCAAATTGCTCGGCGTCTTCCGCTTGCGCGCTACGCCGATTCTGACCTTCATCAACAAGCTCGACCGCGAAGGGCGTTCGCCGATCGATCTGCTCGACGAAATCGAATCGGTGCTGAACATCCAGTGCGCGCCGATGACCTGGCCGATCAGCATGGGCAAACGTTTTCGCGGCGTCTATCATCTTTACGATGACAGCATCGCGTTTTTCGATCCGCAAGCCGACAAGGGTACGGCGGAAATCATCCAAGGACTCGACAATCCGCGCCTCGACGCACTGATTCCCGATCAGGCCGAAGAGTTGCGCATGGAAGTCGAACTGGTGCGCGGCGCCTCGCATCCCTTCGACCGCGACGCCTATCTTGCCGGCAAACAGACGCCGGTGTTTTTCGGCTCGGCGGTGAATAATTTCGGCGTGCAATCCTTGCTCGACGCCGTGGTCGACCTCTCGCCCGGCCCGCAGTCGCGCGCCACGGCGACGCGCGAAGTGCAGCCGCACGAAACCGGCTTCTCGGGCTTCGTCTTCAAGATCCAGGCGAATATGGACCCGCGCCACCGCGACCGCATTGCCTTCGTGCGCGTGTGCTCGGGCAAGTTCGAGCGCGGCATCAAGCTCAAACAGTTATCCACCGGCAAGACGCTGGCGGTGAATAACGCCATCACCTTTATGGCGCAAGATCGCAACACCACCGACGAAGCCTGGCCCGGCGATATCATCGGCATTCCGAATCACGGCACCGTCGTACTCGGCGACACCTTCAGCGAAGGCGAAGACCTTAAATTCACCGGCATCCCATGCTTTGCGCCCGAACATTTCCGCCGCGCGCAGATACGCAACCCGATGAAAATGAAGCAGTTGCAAAAAGGCTTGCAGCAACTCGCGGAGGAGGGCGCGACGCAACTGTTCCGCCCGATTCATAGCAACGACCTGATCCTCGGCGCGGTCGGCACGCTGCAATTCGACGTCGTCGCGCACCGGCTCGAATTCGAATACGGCGTCGATGTGCTGTTCGAGTCCTACCCGGTCGCCACCGCGCGCTGGCTGCGCGGCAACGACGCCGACATCCGCCTGCTCGCCGAAAAGTCCGGCGTCAATGTCGCGCTGGACGGCGCGGGCGATTACGTCTATCTTGCGCCGAATCGCGTCAATTTGAACATGACGCAAGAGAAGTATCCGCAAGTGATATTTCTGGAGACGCGGGAGATCCACTGAGTTTGGGGCGGGAGTTGCGCGCAGCCGGCAAGCGTGGCGTCAATGATTGATCGGCGCAGCGTTCATCGGCGCGACAAATTTGACGGCAAGGCGCCAGCCGTGGATACTCGCGGCATCGGCGGGCAGCGCCTGTCGCGCTACCCCTGCTATTCTGGAGGACTATGTGAGTCTCTTTCCCT
>DATETD010000106.1:0-4754 GCA_035283885.1 Rhodocyclaceae bacterium | reverse complement strand
GCCAGAGCATATTGTCGGTTTGATTTTATTTAGATCGTCCCTCACTTTCTGAAGGGTGCGCTCTGTCGTTATCTCGATCAAGATAAGTTCATCTGCCGAGATTCTGCAAACGCCATCGAAATCTACCCCATCAATATGCTCTGGCCTACAAGGAACACTCCACCTTAACGAAGCTATACCACGTACATAATCCTCGAGAATCATCCAGTTTTTAGTCATAATTTAAAAAACCATGGGGTCAGGTCTCACATCCAAAAATTTTTTTGATATACCAATCACAATATACCCGATATTCCACAATATGCAAAACTCGGCGCTGGCGCGACGGACGAGCTAAGTAGTTTCGGCGGTAGATTATTGCCGACTTCGAGCATATTGAAACAAAACCCAATCCCATATCATTATTTACGTTCCGACCAGTAGCCAGGCCGTCGTCGCTGGTGCACCGCAGCAATGACACGGAGTTCGTCGGTGGCGACTTAATCGCGCTGATGGGCGGCGTCGGCCTGCGCCAAGCCACCAAAATCGCGATCCTCCGCGTAGGCACGGGGTCAGGTCTCACTTTCCAACATTTTCAATCAAAACTCGGCGCCGACGCGACGTGCTTCAGGCAATTTCGGCGATAGCCCCCCCGCATCCACCATGTTAAATATTATTTGACAAAATTTGAATCATTATTTAACATACACCCATGCTGACTCTACGATTTTCCAAACCGGCCTTGAAAGTTCTGCTCAAAATGCCGGAAGGCGTCGCCCAGCGGATGCGTGCAGAATTGGGGCGACTGGCTGCCGATCCCGTCGCATATCGCGGCGATTGGAAGCCGCTGCAAGGATCGGATTTCTGGCGTTTGCGAGTCGGCGATTGGCGCGCCATTTGCGACCTACGTAATGGCGAGCTGATATTGCTGGTGTTGAAAATCGCCCCGCGAGGAGACGTCTACAAATGAGCGCGCAAATCATCGAACTGAACGGCCAACCGGCGTTCGCCGTGGTGCCGATGGCCGAATGGCTCGAACTGCTATCCAGGCTTGAGGACTTGCAAGACATCGCGGACGCCAAGGCGGCGTGCGCTACGGAAAGCTTATCCGCCGAACTGGCCGATCGCCTGCTGGCCGGCGTCAATCCGCTTAAGGCATGGCGCGAATATCGGCGGCTGACGCTCCAGGCTCTGGCCGAACGCTGCGACGTAACGCGACAAATGCTGTCGATGATCGAGCACGGCAAAGCAAAGCCGTCTGCCGACCTGCTCGCCAAACTATCCGCCGCGCTACAGTGCGACATGGACGATATTCACGCCTGAGTTATTTGGGATTCCGCGGATGCGCTTTCGGTCAATGATAGGCGCGATGTTTTTCCATCGAACATCCTTTATGGAACTCACTGCCGCATCGGCGGCGTCTATGCCCGAATCTACGCCCGCACCAACCTAGCGCGCAAGCGCTGATCGCATCCCACCATGCGACGTTCGACGATTTCCAGCCGTGGCGCAGTCGTCAACGTCGCAAGTTCGACACCGCCGAACAGGCCTTGCGCTGCATCGCCCATGACGAGCGGAGCTTGGTAGATCAATAATTCGTCGATCAGATCGGCATGCAGCAGCGCCGCGTTGAGTCTGCCGCCGGCTTCGGTCAGCACTTCGTTGACGCCGCGTTCGCCGAGTTTTTGCAGCAGCGCCCGCAGATCGACGCCGCCGCGGCCATTCGGCGCCGCGAGGATTTCCGCGCCGTGCGCGCGCAAGGCGGCGGCGCGCGCGCACGCATCGTCGGCGGTGGCGATCAGCACCGGGCCGGTTTTCAAGATATTCGCATCGAGCGGGGTTTCGAGTCGACTATCGACCACCACCTTCAAGGGCTGTCGCGGCGTGGCGACTTCGCGCACCGTGAGGCTGGGGTTATCGCTGTTTACGGTGCCGCTGCCGGTCAGAATGGCGCAGGAGCGTGCGCGCCACGCATTGGCGTCGCGGCGTGCGTCGGGGCCGGTGATCCATTGCGATACGCCGTTGCGCAACGCCAATTTGCCGTCGAGACTGATCGCCGCCTTGAGCCGCAACCACGGGCGCGCACGCGTCATGCGCGCGACGAAGCCGATATTCAGTTCGCGCGCTTCGGCCTCCAGCAGGCCGCAGTCGACCTGAATGCCGGCGTCTTGCAAGCGCCGCACGCCGCGTCCGGCGACCAAGGGGTTCGGGTCTTGCATCGCCGCTACCACGCGCGCGACGCCTGCTTCGATCAAGGCGTCGGCGCACGGCGGGGTGCGACCGAAATGCGAACAGGGTTCGAGCGTGACGTAGGCCGTAGCTCCCACCGTCTCGCCAGCGCCGACTTTTCGCACCGAGGCGAGCGCCATCGCTTCGGCATGCGCTTGCCCGGCGGTTTCATGCCAGCCTTCGCCGAGTATCCGCCCGTCGCGCACGATGACGCAGCCGACGCGCGGGTTCGGCGTCGTCGTGTACAAGCCGCGTCGCGCCAATTGCAAGGCGCGCGCCATGAATACATGATCGTCGGGCGAAAAGTTCATGGCGAATATTTGCAGACCAACGAAAAGTTAGCGATCAGCCGCCATAGACCGGAAATTTCTTGCACAAGGCCGCGACGCTGTCGCGAACTTTCGACAGTACGGCGGCATCGTTCGGCGCATCCAGCACGTCGGCGATCAAGTTGGCGACGCGCTCGGCTTCGATTTCGCTGAAGCCGCGCGTGGTCATCGCCGGCGCGCCGATACGAATGCCCGAAGTCACGAAGGGTTTTTGCGGGTCGTTAGGAATCGAATTCTTATTAACGGTGATGTGCGCCTTGCCCAAGGCGGCTTCGGCGTCTTTGCCGGTGATGTTCTTGGGTTGCAGATCGACTAGGAACACATGCGATTCGGTGCGGCCCGAGACGATGCGCAGACCGCGCTGCTGCAATACCTTGACCATGACTTGCGCATTGGCGATCACTTGCGCCTGATAATCGCGGAACTCCTTGCTCATCGCTTCTTTAAGCGCCACCGCCTTGCCGGCGATCACATGCATCAAGGGGCCGCCTTGCAGGCCGGGGAAAATCGCCGAGTTGATGACTTTTTCGTGCTCCGCCTTCATCAAGATCATGCCGCCGCGCGGGCCGCGCAAGGTCTTATGCGTGGTGGTGGTCACTACGTCGGCATGCGGAACCGGATTCGGGTAATAACCTGCGGCTACCAATCCGGCATAATGCGCCATATCGACCATCAAAATCGCGCCGACCGCCTTGGCCACTTTGGCGAAACGCTCGAAATCGATCCTGAGCGCATACGCCGACGCGCCGGCGATGATCAGCTTGGGTTTATGCTGGTGCGCCAGCGCTTCCATCGCCGCGTAATCGATCTCTTCTTTATCGTCGAGGCCGTAAGGCACGACGTTGAACCATTTTCCGGACATATTCACCGGCGAGCCGTGGGTCAGATGGCCGCCCATGGCCAGATTCATGCCGAGTATCGTGTCGCCGGGCTTGAGAAACGCCATGAACACCGCTTGGTTGGCTTGCGAACCCGAATTGGGCTGCACATTCGCCGCCTCGGCGCCGAACAGCTTTTTGGCGCGATCGATCGCCAATTGCTCGACGACATCGACATGCTCGCAGCCGCCGTAATAGCGCTTGCCGGGATAGCCTTCGGCATATTTATTCGTCAGTTGCGAACCTTGCGCTTCGAGCACCGCGCAGGAAACGTAGTTTTCGGAAGCGATCAGTTCGATATGGTCTTCCTGACGGCGATCTTCGTTTTGAATAGCCGACCAAAGTTCGGCATCCGTTTTGGCGAGAGTGTTCTGTTTTGAAAACATGGCGAAATCCGCGTGGCGATGGAAAAGGAACGGGATTTTAGCATCCGTTCTCCCTATTCCATCACCTCGTCGAGCACGCGTTCGAGATGACGGCGATCTGCCCAATCGACGATGCGCCACTGGCCGTCGCGATGCTCGACCCAGTTCAAGGCCGCATTCGGCAAGGAAAAATCGCGCGGCGCGCACAACTCGCGCCCGGTGGCGATGCGATAGACGATATCCAGCACGCCGCCATGGGTGAATATCAGCACCTCCTGCCCGCGATGACGCGCCGCCAAAGCGTTCAAGCCGTCGACGACGCGCGCGGCGAAGTTCGACAGCGATTCGCCGCTACGATAGTCGTAGTCGAGACGGCGCATTCGATGCTGAAGGAATATTTCGGGATGATCGCGTTGCGCTTCGGCATGCGTCAGCCCTTGATACGCGCCATAGTGACGTTCGCGAAAACTCGGCGCTGGCGCGACGGATAGCGGCAGGTTTTGCGTCGCGATTTGCGCGGTTTCCCAGGCGCGACTCAGATCGCTGCTGTAGGCCGCCGCGAAACGGTGCGGCGTCAGACCGGGCCGCACCGCTTTCGCCTGCAACTTGCCGATTTCGTTCAACGGGATATCGGTCTGCCCCTGCAAGCGTTGCTCGGCATTCCAATCGGTTTCGCCGTGGCGCACCAGACAAAAACGGGTCGGCATGGCATGCGTCCATGAAAAGAAAGACCGCCATGATACCGAGGTTCGCAGGTAAGATACGCGCGCTATTTCGACCGGAGTCCGCCGCCATGCACGCTTCCCCCAACCTTTCGCTCGCCATCCTGACGCTAGGATTGCTGATCTTCCTCGGTAGCCATTCGGTGCGCATCGTCGCGGATAACTGGCGCACGCGCCAAATTGCCCGCTGGGGCGCCGACGGCTGGAAAACCCGTTACTCCGTGGTCGCACTGGTCGGACTGGCGGTCGTCG
>DATETD010000105.1:0-3760 GCA_035283885.1 Rhodocyclaceae bacterium | reverse complement strand
GTTCACGCCCTTGGCGCGAAAATGATATGTCGTATTGCAGGTCAAACTCGATACGGCTGCAGAAACGGCGCTATTCGTCGCGCCCGCCGCCAACGGGCTGGCCGTTGCGGTGACGGAACTGCCATAGCCGGTCGTCAGTCCGTAGTCGAACGTAACCGCAGTGCTCGCGCCATTGCTGCTGACGACGCCATTCAAGGTCGCGCTAGAGACGGTCAACGCTGTCGCCGAGCCGGTCGTGACGGTCGGAGCGCTGATCACGGTGTAATTAACAACGATCTGAATATGATCGACGGACACCGTGCGTGCGCCGCCGGAATTGTCGGTTTTCTCGACGCTCAACGCCGCGCCAAAGCCGGTGCTGTTGATATCGGCGGCGGTCCAGGTTTCGCTCCATAATTCAGTGGCGCCGCCATGCGCCTCGACGGTATCGGTGGATGGGTAGCCGGTATTGGTGCTCAGGTCGTCCGAACCGCGCGAACCGCCTTTGACGATGCGCACCCGCCGATCGGTAATATTGGTCGCCGTCGATTTACGTTCGATATTGACCGTGATGCCGTTGATCGTCGCGCCGGAAGGGATCGAGAAACCGAAGTTCGTGCACTGCAAGTAATCGGACTGATCGCCGTCGTCCAAGCTGACGGTAGCATAGCTGTCGTTGCTCGACACCGCGTTGCCGTAATTGGCCCAATCGTTATCTCCCGTATTCGAATTCACGCAAGAAGCCGGACTGGCGGTTTGCGTCGCAGCATACGCAGGCGCGAACGCGATCGCTCCGAAGCAAAACCATAGAAACAGCCACCGCCGAACGAACATCGCGAGAGAAAACGCAGTCGTCATGATTAGATTTTCCATAACAAGAAACAATTTCATCGTTCTACCCCACCGCGCTCGACCATCGACAACGTCCATTCTATCCTCCCACGCAACCACGCTTCCGGCAGAAAATCCGTATCATGCGACACACTCCATCCCGACCTTAGCGCGAGCAGCCACTCTATGATTATCGTCCACCACCTCAACAATTCCCGCTCGCAGCGCCTGTTATGGCTGCTCGAAGAGCTCGGCCTCGACTATGAAATCAAGCGTTACGCGCGCGATCCTAAAACCAAGCTCGCGCCCGCCGCTTTACGTCAAGTTCATCCGCTCGGCAAATCCCCGGTGATCGGCGACGGCGATTTGATTTTGGCCGAATCCGGCGCCATCGTCGAATATCTAATCGAGCGCTACGGCCAGGGGCGACTGATTCCCGCCATCGGAACGTCGCAGCGACTACGCTACACCTACTGGCTGCATTATGCCGAAGGTTCGGCGATGACGCCCTTGTTGCTCAAGTTGGTGTTCGACCAGATCGAGAAGGAGCGAGTTCCGTTCATCATCCGCCCGGTAGTACGCACCCTCGCGCGTCGCGTCAAAAGCAGCTATGTGACGCCGCAGATCGAGCAGCATCTGGATTATATGGAAAGCGAGTTGGCGCGCGCGCCGTGGTTCGCGGGCGACGAGTTCAGCGCCGCCGATATCCAAATGAGTTTTCCGCTCGAAGCCGCCGCTGCCGGCGCCGGGCTGGATAAGCGCCGACCGCGCTTAATGGATTTTCTCGCCCGCATCCATGCGCGTCCGGCCTATCGCCGTGCGTTGGAGCGTGGCGGCGATTACGATCTGGTGCGGCTTTAGCCCTTAACTTTAGCGCGCCACGGAAAGTCGGCGCTGGCGAGACGGATAACGAGCACCCGCGTTCAACTATGGCACACCACGCCTTGCCATAAGCGTCCACCCAGGCTGGAAGCGTTAACCAAGCCCCAAACGCCGAACGCCGACACGACGAATCCGGCGCTCCAGCGTAGCGCGGGATGTTGCGCGACGCGGCGAAAGCGCGCCAGCAGCAAGCCGGCCAGCAGCAAATTCGGCAAGGTGCCGGCGCCGAAAGCCAGCAAGGTCAGCGCGCCATCGACCGCGTTGCCGCTCAACAGGCTCATCGCCAGCACGCTATACACCAATCCGCAGGGCAGCCAGCCCCAAAGCAAGCCCAAAGGCAAGGCTTGCGCTACGCTGCGCACCGGCAGAAAGCGCCGCGTCGCCGGTTGGATGCGCCGCCACAGCCATTGCCCGATGCGCTCGGTCGGCGCTAGCGCCCGCGTCACCCCCAGCAGATACAGGCCCAAGGCGATCATCATCAGATTCGCTGCGACATACAATGTCATCTGCACCGGAAGCCAGGCGTTCAGCATCAAGCCCAGGCTGCCGAGCGCGCCCATCGCCGCACCGGCTGCGCTATAGCTGACGATACGTCCGAGGTTATAGGCCAAGTGCAGCGCCCAAGGCGCCGGCGCGGCGCGAGTCGTCGGTTGCAAGGCCAAGGCCGAGACGATGCCGCCGCACATGCCGACGCAATGCACGCCGCCGAGCAGGCCGATGATGAAAACGGCGATAAAGCCGTTATCGGGCGCGAACACGTCGCGACCTCAGATGACTTTGGAGTAGCGAATGCGCTCGCGGTCGAAGCGCAGATGGCGGTCGAAGATCATGGCGATGCCGCGCACCAGCAAGCGTCCCGGCGGCAGAATGCTTAAGCGGCGGGAATCGACGGTGAGCAGTCCCGCTTCGACCATGGGTTGCAAGTCCTGGAGTTCCGCGGCGAAATAGGCGTTAAAGTCGATCAAATGCGCCGCCTCGAACTCGGCGATCGGCAGTTCGAAATGACACATCAAAGCGCCGATAATGCTGCGGCGCAAGAGGTCGTCGCTATTCAGTTCGATGCCGCGAAATACCGGCAGTTCGCCGCGATCCAGCGCCGCGTAATAGTCGTCCAAGGTGCGCACGTTTTGCCCGTAACTGGGGCCGACCTTGCTGATCGCCGAAACGCCGAACGCCAGCAAATCGGCTTCGGCGTGGGTCGAGTAGCCTTGGAAATTGCGATGCAAACGCCCTTGACGTTGCGCCACGGCAAGTTCGTTGTCGGGCTTGGCGAAATGATCCATGCCGATGAATACATAGCCGGCCTCGGTCAAGCGACGGATCGCCAGTTGCAGCAAATTGAGCCGCGTATCGGGCGAAGGCAAGTCGGCTTCGTTAATGCGTCGCTGCGGTTTAGCCAGGTTCGGCAAATGGGCATAGTTATAGATCGAAAACCGATCCACGCCCAAGGCAATCACATCGTCGAGCGTACGGTTGAAACTATCCACATTTTGCTTGGGCAAGCCATAAATCAAGTCGACCGCCATCGATTGGAAGCCGAATTCGCGCGCGGCGTCGATCACCAGACGGGTTTCGGCGATGCTCTGGATGCGATTCACCGCACGTTGCACCTCGGGCGCGAAGTCCTGCACGCCGACGCTCATGCGGTTGAAGCCGAGTTCGGCTAGCAGTTGCACCGTAGCGCGGTCGACCTTGCGCGGATCGACCTCGATGGAATATTCGCCGTCGGGCAGAAAGGTAAAGTGCTGGCGAATAATTTCCAGCAAGCGGCGCATCTCGTCATTGGACAGAAAGGTCGGCGTGCCGCCGCCGAGATGGAGCTGCACCACCTCGCGCCCGCCGTCGAGCGCTTCGGCCTGCAACGCGATTTCTTTGGCTAAGTATTTGATGTACTTGGCCGAGCGCCCATGATCCTTGGTGATGATCTTGTTGCAGGCGCAGTAAAAGCACAGCGTATTGCAGAACGGAATATGGATATACAGCGACAGCGGGCGGGTATCGCCGCCGGTCTTGCGTTTGGTTACCCATTTGGCGTAACTCTCCGCGTTAAAATCCCCGGCAAAACGGT